>USHR01000204.1 GCA_900554495.1 uncultured Collinsella sp. | reverse complement strand
AAACGACTTGAACCCTTTGAGCGTGAGGGACTTGAGATACACGGTTCCTCGCTTACACGTGCTTCTTGTTCAGAATCACGCCGTTGGTGGTGTAACCCATGCGGTCGAGCGCTTCGAGCGCGGCGGCTCCCTCAGCTTCTTTCTTTGAGGAGCCGGAACCGCGACCCTGGCGAATACCATCGATCAAAACCACGGCGGTAAAGGTGGGCGCATGCGCCGGGCCCTCGGAGCCAACGAGCTTGTACGCCGGAGGTTCGTGACCGTCGGCTTGCACGCACTCCTGCAAAAACGACTTGGGGTTCGCAGGATGCTCGGCACGCTCGGAAGCCAAATGCGGCTTAAGCGTACGGTGAATGAACTCCGCCGCAACGTCCCAGCCGGCATCCAGGTACAGCGCGCCCACGAGCGATTCATAGACGTTCTCGAGGGCCGAATGCAGGCCGCGCGCACCGGTACCGGTCTCAGAGGCACCAAAGATGATGATGTCGTCGATGCCCAGCTCGTGAGAAACCTCGGACAGCGTAGCACCAGAGACAAGCGACACCTTCAGGCGCGTGAGCTTGCCCTCGTCAAACTCCGGATAGGACTCAAACAGGGAGCGTGCGACCACAGCGCCCAAAATGGAATCGCCCAAGAACTCAAGGCGCTCATAGCTGGCAGAAACCGGCTGGCCCTCGACTGCCGAGGGATGCGTGAGTGCCGCGCGCAGCAGCACCTTATTATTGAACTCATGGCTCAGGATTTCCTGGGCGCGCGTAAGTCGTTCAGACAAAGCCAAGACCTAGGCCTCCCTGGCGTTTTCGATAGCGTCGACGGCGTCGGCGACAGAGTTGAGCGAGAGCAGGGTCTCGTCATCGATCTCGAGGTTGAACTCGTCCTCGATAGCCGTAACCAGCTGCAGGCGCTCGAGCGAGTTGGCATCGAGGTCGTCAAAGGTGGTCTCCTCGCTAATTTCGGCAACATCGACGCCCAGAACGTCAGCAGCGACCTCGGCGATCTTGTCGAAGATTTCGGAGCGGTCCATAGCGCTTCCTCTCATAGTGCATGAATACCAAAAGAATGGTACCGCCCGGGCGGTACCAAGACACGGTTCTGATTCTACCCCACGACGCACGCCCCGAGGCGCATAACGCCGCTGTTATAAAACGATGCCGTCCATGGAGTTGGCGACGTTCTCGACCAGTCCGGCGCGCACGGCTTCGGCCGCCGCGAGCGTACCGTTTTTGACAGCCTCGACCGAGGTGGCACCATGGCCGATCAGGACCACGCCGCGCAGGCCCAAAAGAATCGCGCCGCCCTTGGCGTCGCCCGAAAGCTTGGCTTTAATCTCGAGCATCTGCTTTTTGATGAGCAGCGCGGCAATCTTGGTGCCGAGCGAAGACATAAAGACACCCTTGAGCTCCTGCAGCAAAAACTTGGCAGCGCCCTCGGTGGCCTTGAGCGCAATATTGCCCGACATACCATCGGCAACGACGACATCGAAGTTACCCGAGGTGATGTCCGTTCCCTCGCAGTTACCAACAAAGCCGGGAACGGCGGCCTTCATAGCAGGGAAACAGGCCTTGGTAAAGTTGGAGCCCTTCTCGTCCTCGGTGCCGTTGGCAAGCAGGCCCACGCGAGGATGCTCGATGCCCAGGACGACGCGGGCATAGGCGCTACCCATCTGGGCAAAACGCACCATGTCATCGACCTCCACATCGGGGTTGGCACCCATGTCGCACAGCACCGTCAGACCGCCGGCGCGATTGGGCAGCGCATTGGTCAGACAGGGGCGCACCGGCTGCTTCTTGCCTTCGGCCTGATACCTAAACGGCGTCACGTAGGCGGTGGCAGCGGCGGTCATGGCACCGGTGGAGCCGGCGGAGAAGAACGCATCCGCGTTGCCCTTCTTAATGGCGCGGCACGACAGCACGATCGACGACTTGCGCTTGGTCATCACGGCGCGAATGGGATCGTCATCCATGGCGATGACATCGGGCGCCTCCAAGGCCTCAACGCGAGCGTGAGCCGCGGCAAAGGGGTTCACGATCTCTGCAGGACCGACGGCCAAGACCTCGATATCGGGATCGGCAGCAAGTGCAGCCTCGATACCATCGAGAACAACCTGAGGTTTCTCGTCTCCACCCACAACGTCTACACAAACGCGAACGTTACTCATATACATGCTCCTTATACAAAAATGGCCGACTCATTGAGCCGGCCATTGTGGTTCCATTTGGAACGGCATCGCATCCAGAGTATACCGTTACTCGGTAACGATAACCTCGCGGTCCTTGTAGAAACCGCAGCTGGGGCACACGTGGTGCGGAAGCTTGACAGCGCCGCAACGGGGGCACGTGGACTGAGCCGCAGCCGAGATCTTCATGTTGGCGGAACGACGGGTGTGAGTGCGGATACGACCCTGCTTTTGTTTAGGTACGGGCATAGTGACCTTCCTTATGAACTATCCAGTGTGGCGATTACGCGCAAGTAGCGATACTACCACAGTTTTACTCATCGAGCTTGAGATTCTTCAATGCTGCAAATGGATTTTCCGTGGCAGCGGCCCATTCCGCCTCTGCCTGGGCGGCGCAATCGCATTGCTCGACGTTGAGATTGCAACCGCATGTGGGGCACAGACCACGGCAATCGGGCTTGCAGAGCACCACAAACGGCGTGTCCATAACGACCGCGTCATTGATGGGCTCGCCCAGATCGACGAGACGGTCCTCACCCAGGAGCTCGTAGCCGTCCTCGTAGGCCTCGGGATCCTCGGGCTCCTCAAAGAGGTAGAACTCCTCGATCTCGCCGGCGATATCAAACGAGGCGGGCTCCAGGCAACGGTCGCACTCGCCGGTGGCGTGCGCGCGGACCATGCCCGTGAGCAAGACACCGGTACCGGCATTGGTAAAGACAACGTCGTAGTCGATGCCGTCCTGTAGCTGGTACTCCTTCTCACCCACCGTGTAGGTGGCGACATCTACCTTACCGGTCAGCGGATACGAATCTCCAGGAAACTCGAGCTGCTCGGAAAGATCGACGGTAACGCTCGGGAACTCAGCCATTACCACTGACCATTCTGTTGGGCAGCACCCTCGTTGAGCTGCTGACGGCAACGGGTAACGGTACCGGTCAGGCTCTTGAGGTTCTCCTCCAGGTGCGTAAAGACCTGCTCTGCGTAGTCCTCGGCAGCATAACGCGTCTCGCGCTCGTACTGCTGGGCACGATCGCGGATGTCGTCGGCCTGTTGCTGCGCTAAGCGGACGATCTCCTGCTCACCGGCAATGGTGAGGGCCTGCTGCTGAGCGTCGGCGATGATGGAATCGGCCTGAGCGGCGGCGGAAGCCATAAGCTCCTCGCGCT
>USHR01000203.1 GCA_900554495.1 uncultured Collinsella sp. | reverse complement strand
CTAGAGTTCTTGTTGCACACGACGACCAAGATTGGAGCGGTCTTTATGGAAAACACCACCACGAGCCCCGATGTCCTCGAACGCTTTTTGCGCTACGTCCAGATCAACACGCAGTCCGAGGATGCAAACTGCGACCAGGTACCCTCGAGCGCCGTTCAGTTTGACCTTGCCAACGTGCTGGCTGAAGAGCTGCGCGAGCTTGGTGCGGAAGATGCCCACGTGACCGAGCACGCCTATGTCTGCGCGCATATCCCCGCAAGTGCGGGCGCTGAGGACAAGCCCGCCCTGGGCCTGATCGCCCATCTCGACACCACCGAAGTTGCACCGGGCGCCGGCGTGAAGCCGCACATCGTACACTACGAAGGCGGCGACCTGGTCTGCGGCACGGTTGACGGTAAGCCCGTTGCCATGAGTACCGCCAAGCTTCCCGCCCTGAATGACCTCGCGGGTGAGGACCTGGTCTGCAGCGATGGCACCACGCTGCTGGGCGCGGACGACAAGGCAGGCGTCGCCGAGATCATGTCGCTTGTCGCGCGTATCGCTCAGGACCCTTCTCTGCCCCATCCCGCACTCGGCATTTGCTTCTGCCCTGACGAGGAGATCGGCCACGGAGCCGAGCTGTTGGATATCGATACCTTTGGCTGCAAGTACGCCTACACGGTCGACGGCGGCCCCATCGGCGAGCTGGAGTGGGAGTGCTTTAACGCCGCCGAGGCGACCGTCCGCTTTGAGGGCCAGTCCATCCACCCGGGCGACGCCAAGGGCCGTATGATCAACGCAGGCAATCTGTTCTGCGACTTCAACGCGTTGCTCCCCTACGTGCAGCGCCCGGAGTATACGGAAGGCTACGAGGGCTTTTATCACCTTGAGGGCGTATCTGCGACCGTCGATCACGCCACAGCGCGTTATATCGTCCGCGACCATGACGCCGCCAAGTTCCAGCAGAAACTCGACCTTATTGATGCCGCCGCCTCGATGCTCAACCAGCGTCTGGGTGAGGAGCGCGTGACGGTCGAGATTAAGCAGCAGTATCGAAATATGGCCGAGATCGTTCGTGACTATCCCGAGCTTATTGATGTTGCCAAGGAAGCCTACCTTGCCTGCGGCGTTGAGCCCCAAGTGCTGCCGATTCGCGGCGGCACCGACGGCGCGCAGCTGTCGTTCCGCGGTCTGCCCTGCCCCAACCTTTCCACCGGCGGCTATTGCTACCACGGAGTCAACGAGTTCGTCCCGGTCAGTTCGCTCGTCAAGATGACCGACGTGCTCCAGGAGCTCGTCGCCCGCTTTGCATAAGGAACTCGAACAATCTAGGTAAGCAAAACCGCCCCGTCCTCAAAACCGAGAACGGGGCGGTTTTTGGTGCAAGGGGAGTAGTCAGCACCGCATGTTGAGCCAACGTCAGCGAGCGACGTCCAAGGCGAACAAGTTGGCATGAAAAAGGCAGGGCATTGACCTTCTGGTCATGCCCTGCCTTTTGAATGACAAATTGTCGCCTTGGGCGGCGCGCAGCGTCGAGCCGTTACGGCGTTTGGTAAAACGCCGTAACTTAGTAATTGGCCTCGTAGCCGTTGCCGTCGCCGGTCGGCTCTTCGTAGTAGTCCGAATCGCTCGAATCGCTTGAGTCATCGGAATCGTCAGAGCTGACCGATGAGGTTGCGGTACCGTTTGCGTAGTCGTCAGACGTGTTGTTGTTCAGGTCGCCGATCGTAGAGCTGGAACCGTCGGAAAGACCCATGGTGTTGGGACCCTTGGGATCCTTGCCGGCATCGACGCGCTCCATCATTTCCTTGAGCTCGTCCTCGTAGACAAAGACGTAGCTCACACCGTCGATCATGGTACTGTCGTCGGCGTACGAGGGCAGGTTGGCCGAGTAGATACCGTCGACATCCATACCGCGCATGGCGTTGACCGTAGCCACGATATCCTGAACGCTCATATCGGTTACAAGCATATCGGACAGCGAATTAACCAGGCCAAAGATCTTCGTGGCATCGAAGTTATTGAGAATCTGGTTGGCAAGGGCGCCAAGCACCTGACGCTGGTGGCGCATGCGCGTGTAATCGCCGTCGGCATAGGTGTAGCGGCAGCGGGCATAGGTAAGGGCGGTGGCACCGTCCATATGCTGCTGGCCAGCGGTAATCTTAATATCCAGGTGCTCGGGGTCGTCAACATCATCGGTTGCGTTAATGTCGATACCGCCAACCGAATCAATCAGCGCCTGCATACCGTCGAAGCTGACCTCGGCATAGTGGGAAATCTGAACACCGCACAGCTCGTTGACCGCCTCGACCATGGCCTCGGCGCCGCCAACGGTATGGCAGGCGTTGATCTTCATGGTCTCGCCCTTGTACTCGACCTTGGTGTCGCGCGGAACGGAAATGAGCGTCGCCTGCTTTTGCGTGGGGTCGATGCGTGCCAGGATAATCGAGTCCGCACGATACGTATCCTCGCCCGGACGGCCGTCGGTGCCAAGAAGCAGCACGTAGAACGGATCCTTTGCCTCATCGGTGTCAACCAGAACCCGACGCAGATTGTCGGTAATGACATTAGAATCGCCGAGCTTGCCCATAATGGTGGCAAACCACAAGCCGGCAGCGGTAGTGGCACTCAGCAGCACGCCAAGCACGACAATGAGCGCGACGTGACGAATCGTGTGGCTACGACGACGTTGACGAGCGCGCTCGGAATAGCGAGCCACGTTATCGCGACTGTAGATCTTGGCCTGCGCACCAGTTGAGGGTCTTCGGGCGGTGGTATCCGCGAGGGGCTTTTTATTAAACATAGGCAACCTGTATTAGTAGATGACGGGATCGGGGACGGAAGCATGCTCGACATGCGCGCCGAGCGCCTGCAGCTTTTCGACAAACTGCTCGTAGCCGCGCTTGATGTGATGGATGGCCGAAACCTCGGTCGTCCCGTCGGCGATCAAGCCCGCTACGACGAGGGCCGCTCCGCCACGCAGATCGGGCGAGGTAACCTGTGCGCCCGAGAAGCCCTTGACGCCATGAATCATGGCATGATGGCTCTCGATACGAATGTCGGCACCCATGCGCACCAGCTCAGAGGCAAACATAAAGCGATTCTCGAAGATGTTCTCGGTAATAACGGAACTGCCGTCGGCGAGAGCGGAGAGCACCATAATCTGCGCCTGCATGTCCGTCGGGAAACCGGGGAACGGAAGCGTCTGGATGTCGACCGGCTTGATACGCTCGGCACGGTTTACATGGACGCCATCCTCGACGCGCTCGCAGTCGATACCCATGAGCTCCATCTTCTTGAGCACCATGCCCAAGTGAATGGGGCAAAAGCCCGTGACATCGACACCGCGATCGTCGGCCATCAACGCACCGGCAACGATAAAGGTACCGGCCTCGATGCGGTCGCCCACCA
>USHR01000202.1 GCA_900554495.1 uncultured Collinsella sp. | reverse complement strand
GTCGAATAGACGAGCGTGCCGCCCGGTTTGAGGGCCCCCATGGCGCGGTCCAGAAGTGCTCGCTGCGAGCGGGCGCACTTGCTCAGCAACTGCTCGGTGAGGCCGCGCAGGCTTTTCTCGTTGCCACTGATGACGGTGCCCGTGCCGGTGCAGGGAGCGTCGAGCAGGATGCGGTCAAAGCGGAAGAACTCGTCGAGCTCGCGTGCGTCGATGCGCATGACGGGCACGTTTTTGGCACCCTGGCGATGGAGGTTCGACTCGAGCTTTTCGGCGCGGGGAATGCTCATCTCACAGGCGGTGAGGTGCGCCTGTCCCTGGGTGAGGGCGGCGATCTGCGTCGTCTTGCCGCCGGGGGCTGCGCACATGTCCAGGATGTCCTCGCCTGCCTGGGCGCCCAGGACCAACGGCGGCATCATGGATGACAGGCTCTGCAGGTAGATTTTGCCGTCGCGGTAGATGTCGAGATCCCACAGATCTGAAACCTGGGCCTCGGGCAGGATAAAGGCGTCCGGATACCAGGTAACGGTTTGGTGGGCGATGCAGGCGGCATCGAGCGCCGCAGCGATGTCCTCGGCGGTTGCCTTGAGCGTGTTGGCGCGCAGCGTGACCGGGCGTGTGGCCGCGGCGCCGAAGCCCTCGATCATGAGCTTGGCATCGGCGGGCGCATAGGCGCCGGCGACCGTGTCGACCATAAAGCGCGGCAGGTCGGCGGCGCAGGGAAGGGCGGCAAGCTGGTCGGAAAGCTCGGTAGCAGCAAACTGCCTGAGCTTGAGCTCGGCCTTGACCTGCTTTTTCTGCTTACGACGACGCGGCTTGGACATCCGTCTTTCCTTCCCGTCCCAAATTGACTACTTTCCGGGCACGCCGCTGCTGGCGTGCTTTAGTACTGGCTCTCGTGCTTGCTAAAGAAGTCGAAGCGCGGGGGCAGCGGCTTCACGCGGTGCTCGCCGGGCTTCTCGCCCAGGCTCTCCACAAACTCATCCGTGGAGGCAAAGATGTTATCCCAGCTAAAGAAGGCGACCGGGTCAACGTCGAAGTACTCGCAGATGAGCTCGCAGCCGGCCGGCACGATGCCGTGCATGAGCACGGTCGCTACGCGCAGCTCGGTAAAGGCGTCGACGAGGGCCTGCGTCATGGCGGCGTTGGCCGGCTCGCCCTCGAGCTTGTTGGCGGCCTTGGAGGCATCGCTCCAGCGCTTGTTGGCGGCGCGCAGGTAGTCGTCGCACACAGCGAGCGCTCGGTGCGTCTCGAACTTGTACATGGCCTGCTCAAAGGCGAGGGCTGCCTGCCGGGCGGCTTCGACCACGGTGTCAGAAGCGGCACCGGCGGGGATGCAACCGTTGCGATAGGGACTCTCGTCGCCCTCCTTGACGGCGACGCCGTAGAAGCAGCTGCGGGCCAGGCGGTTGAACACGCCGGTCAGCAGCGCGCTCTCCTTAAGGGCGGGGTCGATAACGCGCTTGTCGTCGCAGGCGCGCACCTCGTTGCCGTCCTTGTCCTTGCCGGTCACGCGCGTGTCGTATGCCTTGGGGCTAAAGCTCACCGGCTTCTCGGACAGGCCGAGCGACAGCCAATGCGCGCGCATCTGCTCGCAGGTGTAGTGGTTGAGCAGGTCGTCTGCCGGCGGGGGAGGAGTCTGCGAGGACGAGCTTGCCTTTTTGCCCATGTAGAGCAGGTGGTAGCAGGCGCTGACGGTGCTCTGCGTGAGGTTCCAACCCAGGGCCTCCCACATGGCGGTCTGCGCGATGCAATAGAAGTAGATGTTGTCCTGGCCAATGAACTGGTAGATCTGTGCGTCATCCGAGCACCACCAGTCGCGCCAGTCGAGCGAGCTGTGCTGGTAGGTGGGCGCGGGGACCTGCGTGGAATCGGCGGCGGGCTCGCCCATGAGGGCGGCGTCCTGGGCGGCGACTCCCTCAGTTACGCCGGCGGCCTTGGCATCGCGTGCGAGCACGGTGCGCGTATAGCTGATGGGCGCCCACAGGCTCTCGGGCCAGCACCAGCAGGTGACGTCGTTCACGCCGTCGACCTCGGGCACCGGAACGCCCCAGTCGATGTTGCCGGTGATGCGGAAGGGTACGAGCGCCTTGCCGCTGCGGAAGCGCACGCCGCCGTTGGCGAGCACCGCGTGGGCATCGTCGCGCTCCTTCCAGCTGGGGAAGGTGACGGTAAAGCTGCTCTTGTTGCCCTCGGGCTCCAGCACGGTGTGCTCGGGAAGCTGATCCTCGACGGCATCGAAGGCCTCGCGGAACTTGTTCTGGATGTAGAGCTGGGCCGGCAGCAGCCACTCTTCCATGGTCTTGGAGACCACGGAGCGAACCTGCGGGTTCTGGGCGAGCTTGGCGGTATAGGTTTTCATAAAGTCGAGGTAGGCCGGCAGGTCGAAGTAGAGGTTGTCGACCGGGCGCAGCTCGGGCACCTCGCCGGTGAGCTGGCTTTTGGGCGCGATGAGCTCCTCGGGCTCAAACTGGTGACCCAGGTCGCACTCGTCGGCATAAGCCTTCTCGGACTTGCAGCCCTGGATGGGGCAGCGGCCGATCACCTGGCGGCCGTTGAGGAACGTGCCGGCCTTGGCGTCGTAGAACTGCAGCGTGGAGCGCTTGGAGATGGTGCCCTGTTCGTGCAGACGCTCGATAATCTCGGCGGTCACCTCGTTGTGAATCTGCGCAGCCGGCTCAAGGCCCGAGCCGCCGTAGATATCGCAGCTGATGTTGTAGTTGTTGAGGGTCGCGGCCTGGCGGGAGTGATTGGACTCGACATACTCGGCGATGGACTTGTCGTAGCCCTCGTTCTCCTTGAGCTTGCGGTAGCTCTCCATGATGGGCGAGCCATAGCAGTCGGTGCCCGAGGTGAAGATGACGTTCTCGCGGCCCAGACGGTCGCGCAGGAAGCGGGCGAAGAAGTCGGCCGGGACAAAGACGCCACCGACGTGGCCAAAGTGAAGGCCCTTGTTGCCGTAGGGCTCGCCGGCGGTAACGATGGCGCGGCGAGGCCAGCTGGGACGGTCGTTCATGGAGTATTTGGATGCCATGGGACTCCTTCGCATATGGTGAGAGCGCGGCCGGGCGCAAGGCCTGGCGACGCGGTGGTCAATTCGTGCATATCGTTCGACATTATCGCACATGCGGACGGGTACGTGGCAGGGGCGCTATCCTAAGATGCTATGAATGAGATTTCCAACATACATGCGTTTGAAGACGAGGAATTTCTGCACGCTTGCTTCGTGTGGGGGATGGTCGTAGTCGGCGTGTTTGCCGTGTGCCTGGCGCCGGTGTTTATGCTGCTGGGCGGGCCTGCAGACTTGGATGCGGCTGACGCGGGCGGCTGGATGGCTGTCGTGGGCTGGATAGTCGGCTTGGCTGCGGTTTCTGCGGCGTCATTTGCCGTGCACGAGCTGGTGCA
>USHR01000201.1 GCA_900554495.1 uncultured Collinsella sp. | reverse complement strand
TTGTGCCCTACACCCGTCCGACCGGCACCGATACGGCCGAGCCGCTCAAGATCGGTGTGCTCATCAGCGGTTCGGGTACCAACCTGCAGGCGCTGATCGATCTGATCGCCGCCGGCAAGCTCAACGCTTCGATTGAGCTTGTGGTGTCGAGCCGTCCTTCGGCTAAGGGTTTGCAGCGCGCTGAGCGCGCGGGCATCCAGACGCTCACGCTGTCCAAGGATGTCTATGCCGACCCCATCGCCGCCGACGAGATCATCGCGCACGAGCTGCTCGAGCGCGGCTGCGAATATGTGGTCATGGCCGGTTACATGCGCATGGTGCACACGCCGCTGCTGGCGGCGTTTCCCAACCGCGTGGTCAACTTGCATCCGGCACTGCTGCCGAGCTTTACCGGCGCGCATGCGATCGACGATGCCTTTGCGCGCGGCGTCAAGGTAACCGGTGTGACCGTGCACTTTGCCAACGAGATCTACGACAACGGCCCCATCATCGCCCAGCGCGCGCTGGCTGTTGAGGAGGGCTGGGACGTCGACACGCTCGAGGAGCACATCCACGCGATTGAGCACGTGCTGTACCCCGAGGTCGTGCAGATGCTCGCCGACGGCCGCGTCCACGTGCTGGAGAGCGGCAAGGTTGCAATTGACGCGCCTCGCGGCTAGCGGCGCACAGTACAATTTAGCCGAGTAGTCAGGGTGGTCATTGGCGCCAAGGCGCGCGTGGCCACCTTTTGTTTTGGGTAGTCATCGGGAACGGTCTTTAACGACTAGTCATTCAAGAACGTCGCAGGTGACTAGGCGAGAGAGGTGAGCGCATGGTGGATAACGAAGCGCTGTTTAGGCCTGAGCTGGTATTTTTTGATTGGGAGTGTGCAACGCCGGATGAGGTGTTTGCGCGGCTCGAGGGCGAGCTTGCACCACGTGGCTACATTGCCGACGGTTGGCTCGACGCCGTTCGCACGCGCGAGGATGCCTATCCCACGGGTCTTGCCATGCCGGCGGCAAACATTGCCATTCCGCATACCGATCCGGGGTTTGTGGCCAAGCCCTATATCGCGGTGGTGAAGCCCGCCGCGCCCGTGACATTTAACGCTATGGCTGGCATGGGCGCTCCGGTGCCGGCGCAGATCGTCATCAATCTGGGCATCGCCGAGCCGGGCGGTCAGGTCGAGGCCCTGCAGACGCTCATGAATATCTTTATGGACGCCGATGCCGCAGCCGATGTGCTCGGCCAGACCACGCCCCAGGGCATGGTCGACGCCATCCGCCGCCACTTCTAAGGTGGGGCTGAGTCGGCACTTGGGGACTGTCCCTAACTGCCAAGTGCCACATCTGTCCCCTTTGCACCAAAATGGTGCAGATTAACCTGTCCCCAATGCACCAAGCGTGCCGCGGGGGCTGCGTTGTGACACAATGGCGTTTGTTCGATTCGTTATGCGAAAGGCCAACTATGGCAAATAAGAAAAAGAACCCCGCACCCGAGCCGACGCCCGAGCAGCAGGCTCGCGCTGCCTCCAGCTCTCGTAAGAAGCAGCGCAAGACGTACGTGTCTAAGACCGTCAAGATCGTTCTGGTGGTCATCGGCGTGCTGGCAATGCTGCTTTCCGTCTCGGCGATGGCATGCTCCGGCCTTATGTCGCAGGCCGAGGACACCTCGGGCTACAAGCTGACCGGCGGTGTTGCTGCAACTATCAACGGCACCAACCTCACCGAGGACACCGTGACCAAGCAGATCATGAGCATGCGCACGTCCTACGGCTACACCAAGGATGAGGATTGGGCGCAGTATCTGGTTGACAACGACCTCACGCCCAAGAAGTACCGCAAGCAACTCATCGACTCCTACACGCAGCAGATTCTGCTTCAACAGGCACAGAAGGAGAACGGCGTGACGGTGTCGGATGAGGAGGTCGAGAAGGCTTGGAAGGACGCGTGCAAGAGCGCGGGCGGTGCCAAGGCCTTTAAGAAGACCCTCAAGACCTACGGCTATACCGAGGACACCTACAAGGACTCGCTCAAGGAGAGCCTGGCGCAGCAGAAACTCAAGGATGCCGTCGCGCCCACGAGCAAGCCCAAGGACAGCGAGATTGTCGACTACATCAACGAAAACCTGTCCAGCTACAACGACGCCCGCCGCTCGTCGAACATCCTGATCAAGGTTGATTCCGACGCATCTGATGAGGACAAGGCCGCCGCCAAGGCAAAGGCGCAGGAGTGCCTGGACAAGATCAACTCCGGTGAGCTGAGCTTTGAGGACGCCGTTGAGCAGTACTCCGAGGACACCGGTTCCAAGGAGAAGAAGGGCGATGTGGGCTGGGATAAGCTCACCACCTTTGTCGACAGCTACCAGACGGCGCTCGAGGGACTCAACAAGGGCGACGTGAGCGAAGTCGTCGAGTCGACCTATGGCTACCACATCATCAAGTGCACCGACTACTTCCATGTCGATAATCAGGTTGATGACATCAAGCAGGTACCCAAGGACATCAAGAAGTATGTCTCCAACGTGGTGAAGACGCAGGCGGCCAGCACCGCGTACAGCGAGTGGCTGGAGCAGTACAAGAAGGACGCCGACATTACCGTCAACCCCATGCCCAAGGACGTACCCTATAACGTGAGTCTGAAAGGCGTTACCAAGAGTTCGACCGACGATTCGTCGACGACTGAGTAATCATGGGGCGGTGCTCGCGTGAGTGCCGCCCACGCTATTAGAGAGGATTTGCAGATGACCAACGAAGAGCTGCAGAAGGAAATGATCGCGGCCATGAAGGCCAAGGACAAGGTTCGCCTGTCCATCATTCGCCAGGTCAAGGCCGAGGTGAAGAATATCGAGGTTAACGAGCGCCGCGATGTGACCGAGGAAGACGTCAACAGCATGATCAAGCGTCTGATCAAGCAGACGAGCGAGACGCTGGAGATGTCCATCAAGGCCGGCACCGACCAGGAGCGTACCGACAACCTGACCGAGCAGGTTAAGATTCTGGAGAGCCTGCTGCCCGCGCAGGTTTCGGGCGAGGAGCTCGAGGCCTTGATTGAGCAGGTTATCGCCGAGCTGGGCGCCACGTCCAAGAAGCAGATGGGCCAGGTCATGGGTGCCCTAGGCAAGGCCACCGGCGGCAACTTCGATAAGCCGGCCGCAGCAAAGATCGTCGGTGCAAAATTGGCGTAAGCGCCGGCCGACACATAGCCGATGCTGAGGGGCGTGACCATTGCGGTCGCGCCCCTTTTTTGTTGGGCTGGGCACTCATTGGGGACAGACTTAAATGAGTGCCCAATGAGCAGGTACTCATTTAAGTCTGTCCCCAATGAGTGGGTGGAAGGTTGCGGGTTCTTTACGGGAATGTAGTGTGGGCTGCGGAAACGTGGTTCTTTCCGTACAATAGTTCAACTCGTGTAAACGCAGGGAAGGG
>USHR01000200.1 GCA_900554495.1 uncultured Collinsella sp. | reverse complement strand
CGGCGACCGACGGGAGTGTGCCCACGCCGGACAGGATGCACAGGACGGCGTACACTTTAATGATGAGGGGAATCTTCTTGACCTCCGTGGCGCTGGGGACGCTGGGGTCGAGTTCGTTTCGATCCATACAGAACCTTTCTCGCTTTGTCCTAGGTTACTAGGATACGCCGCCGACCTGCTAAAAGACAGGACGAACGTCCCAATTGCAACTTTGCAATCCCCAACGGTGGACGCGGCGGCCATATGGGGGCGCGGGCGCTTGCACTGGGCAGACCAATAAAATGTTTGGCCGCAAAACGGATTATTAGCTCGGTGGGCTTTTAAAAAGCGCTGCTCATGCGCTGGGGAGCGCGTCGCGCCGTGCGTATAATAAGGCGGGTAACGCCAAAATACGAGGCTCTGAGGGGATGCCATGTCTCAAGAAACCATCCGCGCGGCCGAGCGCGCCGCGGGACAGGTGAACGCCATGTCGACGTATGATCCGGACTCCGACCAGCTGCATGAGGAATGCGGCGTTTTTGGTGTGTGGGCGCCCGATCGTGACGTGGCTCGACTGACGTACTTTGGCCTGCGTGCACTGCAGCACCGTGGCCAAGAATCGGCGGGAATCGCTGTTGGTGACGGCGGTACGGTTATGGTCCGCAAGGACCTGGGCCTGCTCGACCGCGTGTTCTCCAATGCCGACTTATCGACGCTCTCCGGTCAGCTGGCCGTGGGTCATGTGCGCTATGGCACCGCCGGCGCCAAGAGCTGGGAAGCCTCTCAGCCGCACCTCTCTACCATCAATAGCGTCATTATCGCGCTCGCGCACAACGGCACCCTCGTCAACACCGACGAGCTGCGCCGCCAGCTGATCGAGCTGGGCGTGCCGTTCCTCTCCAACTCGGATTCCGAGGTCGCGACCAAACTCATCGGCTACTTTACTCAGCGTACAGGCCATCTGCGCGAGGGCATTCGCAAGACCATGGAGCTCGTGCGTGGCGGCTACGCCATGACGCTCATCAACGAGCAGGCGCTCTATGCATTCCGCGATCCGCACGGCATTCGCCCGCTCGTGCTGGGCAAGCTGGTGGACGAGGGCCTGGACCAGGCCGATGCCGCATCCGTTTCGAAGCTGCCGTCGCAGGACGGCGCCGCGACGGTCGACGCCACCACCCGTGTCACCCGCGCCGGCGGCTGGGTCGTCGCCTCCGAGACTTGTGCGCTCGACATTGTGGGCGCCGAGTACGTCCGCGACGTCCGTCCCGGTGAGATTTTGCGCATCAGCGCCGAGGGCCTTGTGTCCGAGCAGGGTGTGCCCGCTGCCGAAGAGCCTGCTAACTGCATCTTTGAGCAGGTCTACTTCGCCCGCCCCGATTCCATCATGAACGGCAAGAGCGTCTACGCCTGCCGTTATGACATGGGTCGTCAGCTGGCACATGAGGAGCCCGTCGAGGCCGACCTGGTCATCGGCGTGCCCGACTCCGGCCTGCCGCCCGCGGAGGGCTATTCGCACGAGAGTGGCATTCCCTTTGGCGAGGGCCTCATCAAGAACCGCTATGTGGGCCGTACGTTTATCGAGCCTACGCAGGAGCTGCGTGCCATGGGCGTGCGTATGAAGCTCAACCCGCTGCGTGACAACATCGAGGGCAAGCGCCTGGTCGTCATCGACGACTCCATCGTGCGCGGCACCACCATGGTGCAGCTCGTCAAGATGCTGCGCAACGCCGGCGCCAAGGAGATTCATATCCGCATCAACTCGCCCGAGGTCATCTGGCCGTGCTTCTACGGTATCGATACCGACGTGCAGTCGCAGCTTATCAGCGCCAACAAGACGGTCGACGAGATTTGCGAGTATATCGGCGCCGATTCGCTGGCCTTCCTTTCGGTCGAGGGCCTGCTTAAGGTCATGCCCAAGGGCGGTTACTGCGATGCGTGCTTTACCGGCCGCTACCCCGTGGCGATTCCCGAGAGCTTTGGCCGCGACAAGTTCATGGAGGGCTTTAAGCCCCGCAACCTGGACAAGCCGCTGCACTTTGATGACGACGCCGTGGTCGAGAAATACGACGATCGCAGCTGGGAAGAGGAACACGGCGAGGCCTAAAACCTGCCAAAAAAGGGACAGGTTTATTTTGGTAGGTTTTACCTGCTGTTTTGTTGATATGACGGCGCGCGTTGTTATGGCGCGCGCCGAAATGAACGCAACTATGAGCACCGTTTGGCGCCCGGGCGGCGCCACGGTAGTGGGAGAGGAAGGCTCAGATGAGCGACAGCAAGCATGTGACGTATGAGGATGCCGGCGTCGATACCGCCGAGGGCGGCCGCGCCGTTGACGCTATTAAGCAGATGGTTAAGGACACCAACCGTCCCGAGGTCATCGGCGGCATCGGTGGCTTTGGTGGCCTGTTCTCGGCTGCCGCGCTTAAGGATATGGAAGACCCGATTCTGATTAGCGGTACCGACGGCGTGGGCACCAAGCTCGTGCTCGCCCAGATCATGGACCGTCACGAGACGGTGGGCCAGGACCTGGTTGCTATGTGCGTCAACGACATTCTGGCTTCGGGTGCCGAGCCGCTGTTCTTCCTGGACTACGTTGCCATCGGCCACATCGAGGCCGAGCACATGGCAAAGATCATCAAGGGTGTGGCCGACGGCTGCAAGCTCGCGGGCTGCGCGCTCGTGGGCGGCGAGATGGCCGAGCACCCCGGCGTCATGGCTCCTGCCGACTACGACCTTGCCGGATTTACCGTGGGCGTCGTCGACCGTCCCAAGATGCTCGACCCCGCGAATGTCCGTCCCGGCGACGTGATCCTGGGCCTGCCTTCCACCGGCGTGCACTCCAACGGCTACTCGCTCGTGCGTAAGGTCATTGGCGTCGACGGTATTAAGCCGGGCACGCCCGAGGCCGCCGCTAAGGCCGAGGAGCTGAGCCGTCCGCTCGAGGAACTCGGCGGCGCATCGCTGGCAGACGCCCTGTTGGCCCCCACGCGCATCTATGTCAAGCCGATTCTGGAGCTGCTGCGCGGTGGCGCTCCGGTGCACGCCATCGCCCATATCACTGGCGGCGGTATTACCGAGAACCTCAACCGCGCGCTCGCCGACGACGTCGACGCCGTGGTCACCCGCAACGGCGCCGAGATGGGTTGGGACGTTCCGCCCGTCATCACCTACGTGTCGCGCCAGGCCGAGCTCGCGCCCAACGAGGCATGCAAGACCTTCAACATGGGCGTTGGCCTGTGCCTGATCGTCGCCCCCGAGGACGAGGCTGCCGTGACCGAGGCCCTGGTCGCGCTGGGCGAGAAGCCGTTCCGCGTGGGCGAGTGCGTCGAGGGTTCCGGTAAGGTCGTGTACTCCGATGAGCGCTAGCGAGCAGATGGCTGCTGCCGAGGGCCTGGGCTTTGTGCCCTACACCCGTCCGACCGGCACCGATACGGCCGAGCCGCTCAAGATCGG
>USHR01000199.1 GCA_900554495.1 uncultured Collinsella sp. | reverse complement strand
GAGCTCGGCATCGTTGCTGATCAATACACTCAACGGGACTCCTTTCGGTCGCGCGGGCGCTGCTCGCGCACGTCATCATAAGCATCATATGCCTCGACGATACGACCCACCAGGGCATGGCGCACCACGTCGGCGCGCTCCAGGTGTGCAAACGCCACATCGTCGACACGGCCCAAAATCTTCTCAGCATCCGCCAAGCCACCACGACGACCCACCAGGTCGCGCTGACTCAGGTCGCCGGTAATCACAAACTTGGAGTTGAAGCCCAGGCGCGTCAGGAACATCTTCATCTGCTCGGGCGTGGTATTTTGCGCCTCGTCGAGCACCACAAAGGCATCGCTCAGCGTACGACCGCGCATGTAGGCAAGCGGGGCGATCTCGATCACGCCGCGCTCCATAAGCTCATCGGTGCGCTCGCGATCCATCATGTCAAAAAGGGCGTCGTAGAGCGGACGCATGTAGGGATCGATCTTTTCCTCAAGGGTACCGGGCAAAAAGCCCAGGTTCTCCCCCGCCTCGACAACCGGACGCGTCAAGATCAGACGGCCCACCTCGTGGCGCTTGAGCGCGGCAACGGCGAGCGCCATGGCCAGATAGGTCTTACCGGTGCCGGCAGGACCCAGGCCAAACGTGATGGTATGTGAGCGGATGGCATCCACGTAACGCTTTTGGCCGAGCGTTTTGGGGCGAATGACACGGCCGCGATACGAAAGCAGCACGTCATCGCGAAGCGACGTAGCCTCGTGCTCACCGTCGCGCAAGACGGCCAGGCAGCGAGAGACATCGTCGGCAGACAGCGTGCGCCCGGCGGCCGCCTCGCGAAAAGCGTGCTCGAAAAAGCGCGCCACGAGTTCGACCTCGTCCGGGTCGCCGCTCACGGCGATGCTATCGCCACGGGCGACCACGTGAGCGCGAACCAAGCTCTCGAGCGCGCGAAGGACGCCGTCGCCGGCGCCCAAAACGCGCGAGGGATCAATCCCCTCGGGAACGGTAAGTCTAATCTTCGAGGCTTCCATGAACCTCCCTGCGTGCATGGACCAAGCCGGAATCATCGACTCCGATGATAGCAACATCGAGCAGGCACGGGGCTGTAAGTCCACAGGTATCGTCAAGACGGGCATGATGGAACGAGCCGAGCGTCAGGTTGTCACCATACTCGAGCACGGCACGCTCGACCGTGCCCACGCGACGGCGAGCGTCGGCAATAGCGAGCTCCTGTGCGGCGGCCCGCATACGGCGGCTGCGCTCGGCCATAACCTCGGGCGGAACCTGGTCGGGCATGTCGGCAGCAAGGGTACCGGGACGCTTGCTGTAGCGGAACACGTGCATACGCGAGAAACCCACACGGCGGCACAGCGCCAGCGACTCCTCGAACTCCTCGTCCGTCTCACCAGGAAAACCGACGATGACATCGCACGAAAGGGACGCCTGGGGCAAGTTGGCGCGAATCATACGCACCGTGTCCTCAAAGGCCTCGGCGCTATAGGGACGGCCCATGCGATGCAGGGTCGCCGTGCAGCCGGACTGCACGGGCAGGTGCAAAAACGGGGCGATACGCTGCGGGTAGCGCGCCATAACCTTAAGCAGGCGCTCGGAGATATCCATGGGCTCGACCGAGGAAATGCGCACATGCGGAATAGACGTGCGCTCCATGATGGCCTCGAGCAGCTCATCGATTTCGACGTGCTCGTCGGTCGCGCTCTTGCCATCGTAGGCACCCAGGTTCACACCGGTCAGCACCACCTCGGGCACGCCGGCCTCCTGGGCCTCGCGAACTTGCTCGAGCACGGACTCGACGGGCACGGAGCGCTCGGGGCCGCGCGCCTTCCACACAATACAATAGGTGCAGCGATGGTTGCAGCCATCCTGAATCTTCACGCCCAGGCGAGAGCGACCGAGCGCATCGACCACCTCGCCATCGCTGCAGGCGGGAACGCTATCGGACTCAACACCCAGCACCTCGCAAACACGTTCGGCGACATCTATCTTGGACGGCTCGGCGATCACGCGATCCGAAAGCTCCGACAGCTCCTCGGGATGCAAATTGACCACGCATCCGGTCACGACCACATAGGGCTCGTTTGGATAGGCCAGCGCATGGCGAACGGCCTTACGGGTCTTGGCCTCGGCCTCGCCCGTAACGGCACAGGTGTTAATGACGATCAAATCGGCATCCTGGGGCTCCACAATAGCAAAGCCCAGGCGCATAAGATCGGCAGTGATACGGTCAGACTCAACCCGGTTGACACGGCAGCCGAGGTTGACGACGGAAATATGGGGTGCGAGCACGCGGGCTCCTTAATCGAGGATATCGTCGAGGGCACTCTTGATACGGTCGGTCACCGACTTCTTACCGGAAGCGACGTCATCGCCCATCTCATCGGCAAAAGCACGGAGCAGCTCGCGCTGCTTATTGGAAAGATTGGTGGGAACGACAACGCGCAGTTGCACGATCAGGCGGCCACGCGAACCGCCACCGCCAATGCGCGGCATGCCGTAATTATTGACGCTCACGGTGTCGCCGTACTGAGCGCCGGCGGGAACCGTCACCTTAACGACCTCGTCGGGCATAATGCCCTCGACCTCGATCTCGCAGCCGAGCGCAGCCTGCGCAATCGAGATATCGCTCACCAGGTACAGGTCGTCCCCGTTGCGCTTAAAGCGCTCATGGTCGGCAACGCGCACGTTGACAATCAGGTCGCCCGAAGGCTCGCCGCGAAGGCCGGCCTCGCCAAAGCCGCTCACACGCAGCTGGCGACCGGTCGAAACGCCGGCGGGAATATCGATGTCGATCTTTTCGTGCGAAGGCGTGCGGCCCTGACCGTCGCAGGTCTCGCAGGGATGGTCGATGACCGTGCCCTCGCCATGGCAGTCGGGGCAAGGCGAAGAGGACTGAACCTGGCCCAGGAACGAACGCTGAACCGTCGTGACATAGCCCGTGCCGTGGCAGCGGCCGCACTGCTTTTCCTGTGCGCCCTCTGCCCTACCGGTGCCGTTGCAGTCCTCGCAGGGAGCAAGGCGGTCATAGCTGATCGTCTTTTTGCAGCCGAGCGCCGCCTCCTCGAGCGTCACCGAAAGCGAGATGGCCATATCACGTCCGCGACGACGCTCACGACGGCTGCGGGCGCCACCGCCGGCACCGCCGCCAAAGAACGACGAGAACAAGTCGTCCATGCCCATGCCACCAAAGATATCGTTGATATCGACGTAGCCCGAACCACCAGGGCCGTCGGCAGTGCCGTAACGGTCGTAGTTAGCACGCTTCTGCTCATCGGAAAGAACGGAATAGGCCTCGTTGAGCTCCTTGAACTTGGCCTCGGCCTCGGGGTCGTCCGAAACATCCGGATGTACGGTACGGGCCTTCTTTAGAAACGCACGCTTAATCGTCCGCGCGTCGGCATCCCTGTCGACGCCAAGCACCTCGTAGTAACTGTCTCTTATACACATCTCCGAGCCCACGAGACTAGCGCTCATCTCG
>USHR01000198.1 GCA_900554495.1 uncultured Collinsella sp. | reverse complement strand
CTCTCACATGCAATCCTAACGAATCGAGACATTACCGCATAAGGATACCAGCTCAGCCTGCCCAGTCGGCAGCTGCATCGCTAAACGATCCCGCTCGGCAGTTGGGGACAGTCCCTTTCTGCCGGCACAAAAGGAACGTCCCTAACTGCCGGTTGTGGGACAATGCCGAGCGAACGTGATTGGTTGTCCGTGGAAAGGGTCGCGATGAACAGGTTGAGGACGCTTGCCGATGTGCTGCGACAGGCTGGCTTTGCACGCATCACGGGCCTGTTTCTTATCTTTTACCTGCTGTGCTCGACGGCTGTCTGGCTGTCCGAGCCTACGACCCTCACCTTTGGTGATGGCCTGTGGTTTAGCTTTGAGACGGTCTCGACGATCGGCTTTGGCGATATCCCGGCAGAAACGCCGGTTGCCCGCGGCATTACCGTCATCCTAAGCGTCATCAGTATCTTCTATATCGCCATGCTTACGGGCGTGGCGGTGAACTACTGCAATACGCTCATCAAGCTGCGCCAAAAGGACACCATGGCGCGCTTTATGGACGATCTTGAGCATTTGGAGGAGCTCGATCGTGACGAGCTCGCCGACCTGTCGCGCCGCGTGCGCGAATATCGCCGCCGCCAACGCTAGGACGGGCGCCGCGCGTCACGATTGGGGGACTGAATATGAATATCACCGTGTATCTGGGTGCCAGCGTTGGTAACGACCCAGCGTTTCTGCCCGCGCTGCAGGAGCTGGGCAACTGGATTGGCTCCAACGGACACGCGCTGGTATACGGCGGGTCCAAGTCGGGCCTGATGGGTGCGCTCGCCGATAGCGTGCTCGAGGCAGGTGGACATGTGACGGGTGTTGAGCCGAGCTTTTTTATCGAGGCCGAGTTTCAGCATGACGGTATCGACGACCTTATCGTGACGAGCGATATGGCCGAGCGCAAGGCCAAGATGATTGAGCTCGGCGATGCGTTCATCGCCTTTCCCGGTGGGACGGGCACGCTCGAGGAGATTGCCGAGGTCATGTCCGCGGTGTCGTTGGGACACCTGAGTGCTCCGTGCATCCTGTATAACCTGGACGGTTACTACAACGACCTCAAGGCGCTGCTCGGGCACATGATTGATAAAGGACTTTCGAGCCCGAGGCGCCAGCACGGCATCTACTTTGCCGACGACTTGCGCGAGATTGCCTCGATTATCAACGGATAAGTCTTGAGCCTGCCCCACTATGGCTCCTAATGGTGCCGTTTGCAGCGCAGATGGTTAGCTTGTCTGGGCCACACTCGCTCTACAATAAAACGTATCTATGTCGACTTTGACCGCGGGAGGACCCGATGGATAACCTTGCCAAACCCACAAACCGCGCGCTCTTTTTAGTTAGCGTTGCCGTGACCGGTGCGTTCGCAGGTGCCGCGGTCTGGCTGTTCTTTTTTGCGATGGAGCACGGTATCGACTATCTATGGACCGAGATTCCGCACGCGCTGGGCGTCTCTTCGCCCGAGCTTGCCAGCGGCCCGTTTGGCTTTTTGCCGTACCCGTTTTTTGTCTGCCTGCTGGGCGGTCTGTTAATCGGTCTGTACGAAAAGATGACAGGCACCAAGACCGATGACCTCAACCAGGTGATGGCTAAGGTTAAGCAAGACGGGCGCTACCCGTACGACAACCTGGGCAAGCTTTCGCTCGCGGCATTGCTGCCGCTGCTGTTTGGCGGAAGCATTGGACCGGAGGCCGGCCTGACCGGCGTTATCGCTGGTCTGTGCAGCTGGGTCGGCGACCGCATGCGTCGCTTTGGCGCCGAGTTTAGGGAGCTCACGCTGTTGGGCACCCAGGCCGCGCTGACGGCGCTCTTTACCGCGCCCGTCTTTGGCTTTGTGGCGCCGCTCGCCGGTAGCGCCGATGGCCAGGGCGAAGACGCCGACGATGAGTCCGCATCCGGCGAGATCACCATCAAGCTGCCCAAGGCACAAAAGACGGTGGTCTACGGCATTGCGATTGCCGGCGGTCTGGGCACCTACCTGTTGCTTGGTCAGCTTGTGGGCGGCGGCATGGGCATGCCCAGGTTCGAGTCCGCCGAGGTGGGCAATCTGGAACTTGTCTGGCTCATTCCGCTGGCGTTGGTCGGTACCGTATGCGGTTGGCTGTACTTTGTCTCCGAGCATGCAAGTGAGGCGTTGTCCCATGCCCTAGGGGAGCGCCCTGTCGTCAAGGCAATGCTGGCTGGTCTGGCGCTCGCCATCTGTGGCACGGTTCTGCCCTACACCATGTTTGCCGGCGAGACCCAGGCCGATGTGCTCATGGAAACCTATCTGACCATTCCCGCCGGCATGCTTATCGCGACCGGTTTTGTCAAGGCCATGCTGACCCCCGCCCTCATCAATATGGGCTGGCGTGGCGGCCACTTCTTCCCGGTTATCTTCTCGGGCGTAAGCCTGGGCTATGGCCTTGCCATCCTCACCGGTGCCGATCCGGTCTTTTGCGTCGCCGTCTGCACGGCATCGACGATGGGCGCCGTCATGCGCCAGCCTGTCATGGTTGTGGGCCTGCTGCTCATGTGCTTCCCGCTCAAGGGCATCGTCTGCATGATCATTGCCGCAGCCATCGCCGCCGGCATTCCGCTGCCCAAGCCGCTGCGCAAGTAGTACGGTGGCGCACGCCGGGGATATGCCATTTGTCACGGATTTGCGGGGGGGCGATCGCGTCCTTCGTGGATTGAGACTCGCGTGGCTACAGGTCGCGTACTCGATAGACCTTGGTGCTGACGGTGTAGCTGATTGCACATAGCGCGAGAGCCAGCGCGGCGATGCCTGCGCACAGACAGCCCAGAACGGAAGGATCGGGATTCGCTCCGGCAATCGACATAAGCCAGTTGCTAATGGGGTTGGAGGAGCTCAGCGTGGCCATGGCAAGGCACCCGAGCATGGCAAACAGGCCAACGGATAGGCGCAGCGCCTCCATGTGTCCAAATCGAAAGAACAGCGGCTGCGCCAAAAACACCATCATGAGGGAGATGAGCATCGATGCTGCCGAGGCGATTGCGATTTCAAAGGCCGTCTGTCCCGTCGAAGGAATGCCCGCGCTGTTGAAGAGCGGGATGGCGACGATACTCAAAAGCGTAGCTGCACATGCCATGACGGCGGAGAAGGCAATAACGCTCAGGTAGCGTGCGCAGATGATGTCTTTGCGCGAGAAGGGCAGCGTTGCGCGATAGCGTTCCCATCCGTTTTGATTGTCGTAACCGGCCAGTGAGTTCATGAATAGGATGGGCGACATGGCACTGACGGCGCAGGCGCCGGCGCTCATGCCGGAGTCGCCACCCGACGTGTTGGCGAGCGTCAGCACAACGAATATGAACAGGCCGACGCCCGCGATGCTCGGGATGAGCGTGCGAGCGATGGCGAGCTCGGACATAAAGGCGCGTTTCATTTCGAAGCCCCTTTCAGCATGAGGCGCAGATAGTCATCAATGGTTGCCCGATCGCAGGGAATCTCGGGGAAGGCCTCGAGCGTTTCGCGACGGTTGGGCACG
>USHR01000197.1 GCA_900554495.1 uncultured Collinsella sp. | reverse complement strand
TGGTGGCGACGGTATAGGTCTTGGCGGGGTCGAGCGTGCTGCCGTCTTTGGTGAGTGTGGCACTCACAATGCGCTTGCCCTCGGGCTGTGTCCAATCAATCGTCACGTTGATGCCGCCAAAGGAGAGAACGCTGCCAGAGTCATCGCGCCACTTGTACTTGTCTTGCGCCTCCTGCTCGGTGTGACCGGCCGCCACATAAGCCTGCTGAAGCTCGTAGCTGTCGTTGCAATCGTCGCTGATTTGTAGCGAGTGCTCGAGCGCTGCGAGGAAGTCCGCGCCGGTCATGGCCCAGGTCTCCACGGTGTTGCCGTAGGGCGAGATGGCGATGACGTTGCCGGCGGTCACGTTGCCCGCCGCGATGCCGCCGCGGATGCCGCCAGCGTTTTCGATAGCGAGGTCCGCGCCCGTCAGGTCAAGATAGGAGCTGCAAATCACGTGGCCGATGGTCTGGGCCTTGGTGGTGTCGCCCTCCTTGCTGGGACGGAAATCGGTGGTGCGCACCATTTCCCAACCATGCGTGCCTGCGGCGTCCTCGCCGTAGAAATAGTTGGTGGTGGATGTGCCGAGCACCTTGTTCGATTCGTTTTCAAAGTCCTCGTCGAGCGGCTTGATCTTGTTGCGGACGGCTTCAAGGCGGCTTTGGTAGTCGGAGCCCTTGTCGGGGTCTGCCAAAAGGTCGTTGACGTTCTTGGCGGTGTAGAGCTTCTCGTTGCTGTCGTCTGCAGGGACCGTGACCGTGTCGTCGTCGGTCGTCTCGGTGCCATTCGTGTCGTATTTGTACGGAATGGAAAGCAGTCCCACCTCGGCAAAGGCACTGCCCGCCTCGACAACGTGGATTGTCTTGCCGTCGGCTCCCGTCACCTTCTCGTTAAGGTTGATGTGCTCGTGGCCTGCGATAAGGGCATCGACGCCACGGAGTCGCGTGGCAAAGGTCTTGGCGTCGAGCGTGTGCGCGATACACACAACAACATCGCAGCTCTCCTTGCGCAGCTGCTCTGTCTCGGCATTGATGGCGTTCGCGGCACTCGAGAACGACGTACCCGCGACCAGGTCCGCGCGCAGCGAGGATCCCAGCGACTCATCCATGGCACCCACGACGCCGACCTTGATTTTGTAGTCGAATGTGGAGTGATCCTCGCTATCCTCCCAGGTGCGATCGAGCGTCTTCGTGATGCTCGAGCTCCATACGCCGCTCGTAGACTTCGCGTTCGCGCAGAGCATGGCGAAGGGCGTACCGGTGGTGCTGTAGCCGGTCATGGTGCGGAGTTTGTCCGCGCCGTAGCTCCAGTCGTGGTTGCCTGGCGTGGTCGCGTCGTAGCCGTCGGCGTAGAAAGTGTCCATGAGCTCGGCGATGCCCTTGCCCTCGCTCATGGTGGCGAAGGACTGTCCGTGGAAGGTGTCGCCCGCATCGAGCAAAAGATCGGGGGCGTTGCCCTGGGCGCTATAAAGGACCGCCAGTCCGTCGAAGCCGACGGTGCCGGTGCCCTTGCTTGTATTGTAGCTGTACTTGTAGCTGCCGTGGATATCGTTGGTGTGCATGACGTTCACAGAGCCGTCAATAGCGGCGGGCAGGTTCCCCGCGAAAGCGAGGCTTGGGATGCCTGCGAGCGCGCCGACAAACAACGCGGCGGCTAACGCAAGGCGGGGGAGACTTTTCATGGCAGTTTCCTTAGTCCTTAGCCAGAATGTCTGGTTGAATATCGGATTATCGACATAATATGCGAAAACCGCCGCAAGGGCGTCTGCCCCTTTGCGGCGGTTTTGACGTTTGCGCAGATAAAACCTACCAAAATAAACCTGTCCCTTCTTGGCAGGTTTTAGCTCAGCAGCATGCGGTCGTTGGCGAGCTCGCCGCCCGAGACCTCCTCGAACTTCTGTAGCAGGTCGGCTACAGTGAGCGACTTCTTCTCATCGCCCGCCACGTCGTAGATCACGTGGCCTTCGTGCATCATGATCAGACGGTTGCCCAGACGGATGGCGTCGTTCATGTTGTGCGTGACCATGAGCGTGGTCAGGTGGTTCTCGTCGACGATCTCCTCGGTCAGGTTGAGCACCTTAGAGGCCGTCTTGGGGTCGAGGGCCGCCGTGTGCTCGTCGAGCAGCAGCAGGCGCGGCCTGGTGAGCGTGGCCATCAGCAGGGTGAGTGCCTGGCGCTGGCCACCCGAGAGCAGGCCGACCTTGGCGTTGAGACGCGTGTCCAGACCAAGGTCCAGGCGCTTGAGCAGCTCAACGTACTCATCTTTCTCGGCCTTGGTGACGCCCCACGAAAGGCCGCGACGCTGGCCGCGACGCTTGGCGAGGGCCAGGTTCTCGGCAATCTGCATGTCGGCAGCGGTACCGCGCATGGGGTCCTGAAACACGCGGCCCAGGTACTTGGCGCGCTGCGACTCGCTCAGGCGCGAGATGTCGGTGCCGTCGAGCTCAATAACGCCCGAATCGAGCGGGTACACGCCGGCGATCATGTTGAGCAGCGTGGACTTGCCGGCGCCGTTGCCGCCGATCACGGTTACAAAGTCGCCGTCGTTAAGGGTGAGGTCGACGCCGGTGAGCGCGCGCTTCTCGGTGACGGTGCCCTTGTTAAAGGTCTTCTTGACGTGCGAGAGCTTAAGCATCTGCCTCATCCCCCTTCGTGTAGGAGCTGCGGAGCTTATAGCGCTCCCAAACCACGGGCACGCACAGGGCCACAGCGACAATTACGGCGGAGAGCAGCTTCATGTCGTTGGCGTCCATGCCCAACTGCAGCACGATGGCGCGGATAAGGAAGTACACCACGGAGCCAAAGACGGCGGAGGCAAGACGGACGCTAAACTGCGTGAGGCCGCCGGGCAGCAGACGGCCGAGCACCTCGCCGATAACAATGGCGGCAAGACCGATAACGATGGCACCGGTGCCCATACCAATGTCGGCATACTTTTGGCTCTGGCAGATGAGCGCGCCCGAAAGGCCGATGAGGGCGTTGGAGAGCACGAGGGCGATCATCTTGGTGGAGTTGGTGTTGACGCCCAGAGCGCGGATCATGTACTCGTTGTTGCCGGTGGCTCGCAGCGCCGAGCCGATCTCGGTGCCAAAGAACCAATACAGGATGGCAACGATAGCCACGGCGAGCAGGATGCCCAAGATGATGGCAACGGTGGACTGCGGCAGACCGGTCATATTGCTGACGGCCGAGAACACGGTGCCTTTGGCAAGAATGGGCGTATTGGACTTGCCCATGATGCGCAGGTTGATGGACCACAGGCTGATCTGGGTGAGGATTCCGGCGAGGATCGCAGGAATCTCAAAGACGGTGGTCAAAATGCCCGTGACGGCGCCCGCGATGGCGCCGGCGCACATACCGGCCAGCACGGCGAACAGCGGGTCGACGTTGTTATTGACGATGAGCACAGCGCAGACGCAGCCGCCGAGGGCAAAGCTGCCGTCGCAGGTCATATCGGGAATGTCGAGCAGGCGGAACGTGATAAACACGCCAAGCACCATAATGCCCCAGAGGACGCCCTGCGAAACGGCGCCCTGCAATGCAATGAGCATGCTTC
>USHR01000196.1 GCA_900554495.1 uncultured Collinsella sp. | reverse complement strand
TGGGTGCCGCGGCTTCGCTCACCTGCACGCTCAACGCCGTTACGAACCCGGGCGATGAGGTTATCGTCATTGCGCCGTATTTTCCGGAGTATCGCGTGTGGATTGAGAAGGCCGGCTGTACGTGTGTCGAGGCGCTCGCCGATGAAGATACGTTCCAGCTGAGCGTGGATAACGTGTTCAAGGCGATTACCGATAAGACGGCTGCCGTCATTATCGACTCACCCAACAACCCGACCGGCGCCGTGTATACGTGCGATACCCTGACGCGACTGGCCAATGTTTTACGCGAGGTCAACGCCAAGCGCGATCCCGAGAACCCGATTATGCTCATCTCGGATGAGCCGTATCGCGAGATTGTCTATGGCGCCGAGGTGCCTTGGGTGCCTTCGATCTACGAGCACACCATCGTGTGCTACTCGTATTCCAAGTCGCTTTCGCTGCCGGGCGAGCGCGTGGGGTGGATCCTAGTTCCCAATACGAATCCTCAGGCGGCTCGTCTAATGCCCGCTGTTGCCGGTGCCGCCCGTACGCTGGGCTTCGTGTGCGCGCCGGCGCTCTTCCAGCGCGTAATTATCGACTGCATCGATGAGCCGAGTGACGTTGAGGCCTATGCACGCAACCGCACGGCGCTTACCGGTGCATTGGCGGAGTACGGCTACACGTATGTTGAGCCGGATGGCGCGTTCTACCTGTGGGTGAAGGCGCTGGAGCCCGATGCGAACGCCTTCTGCGAGCGCGCGAAGAAGTATGAGCTGCTCGCGGTGCCCTCGGACAGCTTTGGCATGCCGGGCTGGTTCCGCTTGGGCTACTGCGTGAGCTACGAGACTATCGTCAACTCACTGCCCGCCTGGAAGCAGCTGGCCGACGAGTATCGTCAAAAGTAAAGCGCTCTGCTTACAATGTTTTACGTGAAACGGGGTTTGGCTTTAAGCCAGACCCCGTTGTCTATGCCGTTGTGTGATTGGGATGAAGCAGTTTTACGACTGCCGAAAGCTATGCGTACAATGAATATACGCGACGGCCATACTGGACAAGGAGACCTGATGCCCTACCTTCTTTCTTGTGATATTCATACTCATACGTTGTTCTCCGCGCATACGTACTCAACCATTGAGGAGAATGTGTACTGGGCGGCGGAACGTGGCCTGCAGGTGCTCGGATCTGCCGACCATCTGAGCTCTATGGTTACGGCTTGCCCCAACGACCTGCGCAGTTTCCAGTTCTTTATTAACCAGGATATCTGGCCGCGCATTTGGAGCGGCGTGCTGGTGCTTCGCGGCGCCGAGGTCGATATCGTTTCGCTGGACGGAAGCTTGTTTGGCGAGGACATTCCCGTGTCGCTCGATATTGCCGGCGATTCGTACAGTCACCAGCATTCGCTGTTCGATTTGGTGACGCGTAATTTGGATTATTTGGTGGCAAGCGTGCATAACCCGCAGTTTGCCGAAGGCGCGACGCTCGCCCAAACGACCCAGATGTATATCAATGCCCTGGAGCATCCCAAGGTGTTCATGCTTGGGCATACGGGTCGTTCGGGCGTGCCGTTCGATATCGATGAGGTGCTGCTGGCGGCCAAAGCCAAGCACAAGATCATTGAGATCAACAACCATAGTCTTGAGCACGGAGCCGACACTGAGCATTGGGCCGTATGCCGCAAGATCGCCGAGCGCTGCGCCGAGCTGGGTGTGGGCATTGGCGTTTCGACCGATGCGCACATTGGCATGGCAATTGGCAAGCTTGACCATGCCCGCAAGTTGCTCGACGAGATTCACTTCCCGCTGGATTTGATTGTGACGCGTGACCGCGAGACGCTGCTGCGCGAGATGGCGACAGCCGGTGTGTGCGACCTGCGCAAGGGGATGTAACGAGACTCATATGTCCAACGAAAGGGGGCGGTCCAGACGGGCCGCCCCCTTTCTTGTCCTAAAAATCTGCCGGGGTTGGTTAGTGGCGCTCGAGGACCGCGACGGTCTCGGTGTGGTCGGTGTGGGGGAACATGTCGACCGGTGTGATCTTGAGCAGGCGATAGCCTCCGTCGAGGAGTTGGTGCAGGTCGCGCTCTTGGGTCACGGGGTTGCAGCTGATATAGGTGATGCGGCGCGGCTTAAGTGCGCAGGCGGCCTCGAGGAACTCGGGGGTGGAACCGGCGCGCGGCGGGTCGATGGAAAGGACGTCGACGCGCTCGTTGTTGTCGGCGGCATCTAGGATGTAGTCGGTGGCGTCGTCGGCCATAAACCAAGCGCTGCGGGTGAGGCCGTTGAGCTCGGCGTTGCGACGTGCGTCGGCAATGCCCGCCGGGTTGCGCTCCACGCCAAGCAGCATAATGCCGATGCCCTTGTCCTGGGCGGCTTTGGCTGCGCACAGGCCGATAGTTCCGCTACCGCAATAGGCATCCATGAGTACGTCACCCTGCTGCAGATCCATACCGTCAATGGCGAGCTGATAGAGCAGTTCGGTTTGCTGCGGGTTGGTCTGATAAAACGCGGTGGGGGAGATATCGAAGTCGCAGCCGAGCAGCTGATCGCGCATGCACTCGGCACCATAGACGATACGAGTTTCCTCACCCAAGATGGCGTTACCGGGACGGCCATTGATATTTTGGGCAACGGTGACGATATGCGGATCGAGTGCCGCGACGGCCTCAAAGAACTCCTGTGCATGCGGTAAGTCACGCTGGGCGGTCACGAGTGTAACCATGACCTGGTCTGTACGCCAACCGCAGCGGACGACGGCATAGCGAAGCAAACCAAGATGCTTGTCCTCATTAAAGGCGGGAATATGCAGCCGCTCAGCTTCGCGTGCGATGCCGTTGAGAATCTGACGAGCGCCCGGCGCCTCGACAGGACATTCGGGTACGGCAACGATTCTGTGCGTGCCGCGCTCAAAGAAACCGCAACGGACAGTGCTCTCCTTACCGGGAGCAAAGGGAGTGGCAGCCTTATGACGAAAGCCACGTGGCGCAGGATATTTGCCCGGGTCGCCCAGGGTGACGCCCATACCGCGAATAGGATCAACGGCGATGCCCTCACGCTCACAGAGCTCAGCAAACAGCTCCTCCATAGCAGCCTGCTTGGCCGCCAACTGCTTCTTATAAGGACGATTGAGCGCCGTGCACCCACCGCAAGATTTCATGATCGAACAGGGAGACTTGGGGTCCACAGCCTTACGTGCAGACGAAACCGGATCTTTATGCGGGCGCTTGGTGCGAGTCTGAGGCCCTTTATCCCCGCCTCGACGAGAGTCAGAACGCTTGGCCTTAGCCTTGCCCTTAGCCGATTTGCTTTTTGCAGCTTTGGAAGACCTGGATTTCGTAGAAGATTTCTCCTCCTTCGACCCCTCAGCCGCCTCCACCAAAGCACGACGAGCCCTACGCTCCGCACGAGATTCTGCCATCAATAACTCCACTAATTCATGAATTAAAGCTGCAAGTATTGTACCGTGCCAAGCTAGCAGACGATATACAAGCGGTTTATTCGTGTCAGTGATAAGCCCAACGACGGTTGCCCGCCGCGTGGGGGGTGCGGGGGTTAAGTTTATCGCGAGTTCCGCACGAACAGGAGGCCACTTAATGTGGC
>USHR01000195.1 GCA_900554495.1 uncultured Collinsella sp. | reverse complement strand
ACCGTGAAAACCAAACAAACCAGATAAACGGCGTGGTATGGCCCCTCAACAAAGCATCAACCAGCGCTACGAGGTCGGAGCGTTCCTAAATGTATAGTTACCCGGAGAGCGCACATTGATATACGTTACGCCCTCTACCTGCGAAAGCAGCTTGGTGACTACGCGCTCCTTCTTGACGATATCGTTCGAATCGCCCAGCGACACCTCAATGCCGTTATTGAGGTTTGCCGAGATGGCTTCGACCGAAGGCGTGGAAATATCCTTGACTTGTCCCAAGAACTCGCTCGAAAAACCACGCACATAATCCAAGCCAGCCTTAACGGCCTTGGAGCTCACTGCCTGGCCGGAAACCGGAGCGACATCCGCCGAGACATCAGTCAACAACACCGCGCCATAGTGCTTAGCGAGCGCCAGCGCGGCATCGATTCCGGTCAAGGTATTTGAGCCCTGCCCTGTCGTGATGACGTTGCCTTGGTCGTCCACTTCGACCGACGTCGACAGTGGGGCGATCCAGGTGTCATCATCCCCGATGGCCCAGGCAAGGTCATCGGAACTGATATAGGCAATTGCGATGACCTTGCGCTCCATCGGCGTAATGATGAGCGTATGCGGGAACTGACGCTGGACATCCACGCCCGAGACCCACGGATTCTGCTTGAGGTCCTCGGTAATCTGGTCGGGATCGACGTTAAAAAGCGACGTTCCCTCGGGCAAATCGATCAGCTGGATAGCATCGTGCTTCGTCACATGCTCGCTGCCTTGAATCTGAATATCAGTGGCGGTAAACAATCCAGAGTTGATCACCACGATGGCAACGACGACGAGCACGGCCAAGGCGGCCAGAACGCCGCCCACGATTTTGCCTTTGCCTGCAACGACAGAAGCGGCGTCTGATGTTTTATTTACCATCGCCCCAAGTGAAGACAACGGGTTGACGCTTTTTTTACCCGAAGGCTTCTTGGCGGTAGCCGGCACCGATGTCAGCGAGCGCGGTTTCGATGCGCCCAGCGTGCGACCTGGACGCGCCGCTTTAGTTCCCGTCGAGGGCTTAGGAGTTGCCATGGGGCGGGCAGGCTTGGCGCCCATAACAGGCTTTGACGTCACCGAGGGACGCGAGGACTTTTTTGCGGCCGGACGATTACCGAGCTGCGAGCCGACGACCGGACGACTGGTCTGTCGAGCATGCCCGACAGACTTAGAATGCGCGACGGTATTGCGTTGAGGTTTGGCAGGCGCGCCGGAACGCCCTCCGGCGCGGCGGAAGGTGGGTTTCGATGCTCTAGAAGCCGAGGAATTTAACTTCCGGTCTGAGCTCGATGCCATACGCCTCTCTCACCTTTCCGTGCACATGTCTGATAACCGCGGCAACGTCATCGGCCGAGGCAGTTCCGTTATTAACGATAAAATTAGCGTGAACGGGCGAAACTTCCGCACCGCCAATCGAAAAACCCTTTAATCCACAATCCTCGATAAGCTTGCCCACACTCGCATCGGGCGGGTTGCGAAAGACCGACCCGCAGGATGCGCGACCCATGGGCTGCGTACGCTTGCGCCTCGTCAGGTACCGCTCCATGCGCTCGCGAATGTCGGCCTTGGGCGCCGGTTTAAGCTTAAGCACGCACTCGAGGATGATCTCATTGCGGGGAAGGCTACATTCTCGGTAGCCCCAAGTGATCTCGGACCCCGCATAATGCTTGATACCGGATGCCGGGTCAAACGTTACGACATCCTCAACCAGCGAGCCAATCCACTCGGTCCGTGTGCCTGCATTCATAGATATCGCACCGCCAACCGAACCAGGGATGCCAACGGCAAACTCAAGGCCCGAGAGGCTACGCGACAGGGCATCGTTGACCAGGCGCGCAAACATCACGCCCGCACCGACCGTCAGCGTACAACCGTCATCGGCAACAACCGTGCGCTGAAACTCACGTCCGAGCGAAATGACGGCACCGCGATAACCGCCATCGGCAACCAGCAGATTGGAGCCCTTGCCGATGATGACCCACGGCACCTGCTCGCGATCGAGCACCGCCACGGCGCGGCGGAGGGCATGATAGCTATGGCACGTCACAAAGAGGTCGGCCTTGCCGCCGATACGATAGCTCGTATGACGCGCAAGGCGCTCGTCCTCGATCACATCCGTGTCGATCATGCCCGAGAGCGCCATGACGGCGTTAAACAGACCCATTAGACTTAAGCGTCTTTCTTGGCAGTCAGATACTCAATGAACTCGGGGCCGACGGTCGTAACGTCACCGGCACCCATAGTGAGCAGCAGGTCGCCCGCGCCCACCATCTGCTCGAGCTCCTGATTGAGCTCAAGACGGCTGGAGCAGTACACGACCTCCTTGCCAGGATGCTTGGCGCGCACGGTATCGGCGAGCATCTTAGAGGTGACACCCGGAATGGGCATCTCGCCAGCCGAGAACACATCAATCAGCAGCAGTTTATCGGCATTGGCAAATGCGTCGGCAAAGTCGTCGCACAGGGCCTGCAGGCGCGAATAACGGTGCGGCTGGAACACGACGTCGACATGCTTGTAGCCCAGCGACGAAGCGGCAGCAAGCGTCGCCTTGATCTCGGTGGGGTGATGGCCGTAATCATCGACCACGGTGATGCCATCGATATCGCCCACGTGGGTAAAGCGACGGCGGACGCCCTCAAAGCTCGAGAGCGCCTTGGCGGCGGCGTCGATGTCAAGGCCCAGGACATGGGCGACGGTGAGCACCGCCGTGGCGTTGAGCATGTTGTGGCGACCGGGATTGCTCTTGATCTCCACGGCATGCTCAGTGCCGTCCTCAAAGCGAACGATAAAGTCACTCTGGATGCCCTTGACATCCGGGTGCATGCAGACGATGTCGTTGCTCTCGGCAAAGCCGTAGGAAAGCACGCGTCGACCGGTCGACTTGGCGAGCTCGACCAGATGCGGGTCCTCACCGCAGACGATGACGGTGCCGTCCTCGCCCACCAGGCTCATGAATTTGGCGAAAGTCGCCTCGATCTCCTCGATACCCGAGTAGTGATCGAGGTGATCGGCCTCGACGTTGGTCACAATGACCACGTTGGGGTCCAGGAACAGGAAGGAGCTGTCGGACTCGTCGGCCTCGGCGACAAAGTAGTCGCCCGAGCCGTTCTTGCCGTTCGTGTCATAGCCCTCGACGATGCCACCGATCAAGAAGCTCGGATCCAGACCCATGCGGTCGAGCATGGTGGCGCACATCGAAGACGTGGTGGTCTTGCCATGCGTGCCGGCAACAGCGACGGTGGTGTAGCCGTGGCCCAAAGCAGAGAGCATCTTGGCACGGGGCCACACGGGAATACCAAGCTCGCGAGCGCGCACGAGTTCAGGGTTGGACTCCGGAATAGCGGTGGAGACAACAACCACGTCGGGCTTGACCTCGTCGATCGTGGCGGCCTCATGGCCCACATGCACCTTCACACCAGCGCGGGTAAGCTGGCGGATATAACGTGACGTCTTAAGGTCGGAGCCGGTAACGGCATAACCGCGCTCGTGAAGAACGAGGGCGATGCCGCTCATGCCGGCGCCGCCGATACCGATAAAGTGGGCGCTCT
>USHR01000194.1 GCA_900554495.1 uncultured Collinsella sp. | reverse complement strand
GCTAGTAGTTTTCCAGCAATCATCCAACACATCAGGAGTTGCGTTGTTTTCTTTGATGGATATGTTCTTCGGTAGCTATGCGGGCGATCTCGCCATCGACCTCGGCACCGCCAATACGCTCGTCTCCGTGCGCGGCAAGGGCATCGTCATCCGCGAGCCCTCCGTTGTCGCTATCGACAAGAACGACGAGCGCATCCTGGCAGTCGGCATCGAGGCTAAGCGTATGCTCGGCCGCACGCCCGGCAACATCGTGGCCGTTCGTCCCCTTAAGGACGGCGTTATCGCCGACTTCGATGTCACCGAGGCTATGCTTCGCTACTTTATCGACAAGGCTTCCGAGAAGCGCTATCCGTGGACTCCGCGTCCGCGGGTTGTCGTCTGCGTTCCCTCCGGCGTCACGTCGGTCGAGAAGCGCGCTGTCTTTGAGGCCACGATCCAGGCCGGTGCCCGCCAGGCCTATCTGATCGAGGAGCCCATGGCTGCCGCTATCGGCGCCGACCTGCCCGTCGAGGAACCCACCGGCTCCATGGTCATCGATATCGGCGGCGGTACCACCGAGGTCGCTGTTATCGCTATGGGCGGCATCGTCGTCTCGCAGTCCATCCGTATTGCCGGCGACGAGTTCGATCAGGCCATCCTCACGCACGTTCGCGATGCCTACAACCTGGCCATCGGCGAGCGTACGGCAGAGGACATCAAGATCAAGGTCGGCTCCGCCGTGCCGCTCAAGGACGAGCTCGACGTCGAGGTCAACGGCCGCGACGTGATCACCGGTCTGCCCAAGACTGTGCGCATCGAGAGCGAGGAGATCCGTCGCGCGCTCAACAAGCCGCTCGACGAGATGGCCAAGGCCGTCAAGGACGCCCTCGACGCTACGCCTCCCGATCTTGCCTCTGACCTTATGTACTATGGCATATTGCTGACCGGTGGCGGCGCGCTGCTGCGCGGTCTCGACGTGCGCCTGCGCGATGAGACCGGCGTTTCGGTCAACGTCAGCCCCACGGCGCTCGATAACGTCGTTAACGGCTGTGCCCGCGTGCTCGAGGCCAATGCGTTTGATGGTGGCTTCGTCCAGACCAATGCTTAATTTCCAAAAGGTGGATTCCATTTGGCACGATCTTCGGGTTTCTCCACAAATCTGAATACCAAGCGACAATCAACGGGTATGCGCCCGTTGATTGTTTTCAGCCTGATTTCGGTGTTGCTGCTCACGTTTTACATCCGCGAGGGCGAGGCAGGGCCGATTCATGCCGTGCGTTCGGGCGTAACGACGATTACCTCTCCGGTGCGCTTTGTGGGCTCGGCTGCGGCGGCTCCCTTCAATGCGATTGGCAACGTGTTCTCTAACCTAACGGCGTCGCAGGACACGCTCGACGAGCTCAAGAAGCAAAATGAGGAGCTGACCTCTAAGGTCGCCGAGCTTTCTGAGGCTCAAAAGACTGCCGAGCGCCTGGAGGGCCTGGTCGGGCTGCAATCGACCTACAACCTCAAATCGACCGCAGCTCGTATCGTTGGTGCCTCCGGCGATGCCTGGACCTCGACCGTCACCATCGACAAGGGCTCTGCCGACGGCCTTACCATCAACATGCCCGTGACGAGTTCTGCCGGTGTTATCGGCCAGATTATCGAGGTATCGGCCAAGACCTCTACCGTGCGCCTGATTGGCGACGAGAACTCGGGCGTGTCCGCCATGGTGCAGGACACGCGCGCCCAGGGTATGCTGCAGGGTCAGGCTGACGGCACGCTGCGTCTTGAGTACGTGAGCGTCGACTCCGATGTTAAGGTTGGCGATATCATCGTGACCTCTGGCATCGGTGGCGTGTTCCCCAAGGGCCTTCCGCTTGGCACCGTCTCGTCGGTTGAGAAATCGGCAAACGACGTGTACTACACCATTGTGGTGCGCGCTCAGACCACGGCCGAGAACAACGAGGAAGTGCTGGTCATCACCTCGCTGACCGACGAACAGTCGGCCTCGGATGAGGACGTGAGCACGGCCAACAGCACGCCGCAGGGAACGTCGCGCGATGCTGCGACCAAGACGAAGGACGAGAGCTCGGATGACAGTTCCGACACGTCCGAGACGACCGATTCTGGCTCGAGCGAATAGGGGGCATGTCCATGGATCTACACGAGCAGGGGATGAGCTCCCGCACGTTTGTAATCGCCGCCATTGTGTGCGTGCTGCTGCAGGCGGGCCTGGCGCCGCAGATCTCCATTGCGGGCGGTCGCGTCAACTTCATGATTATCCTGGTGTGCCTAAGCGTGTTCTCGGGCGACCCGACCCGTGCCGTCGTGTGCGGTTTTTGCAGCGGCTTGTTTTATGACCTGTCCGCTGCCGTGCCGGTGGGCGTTATGTCGCTCCTGCTGACCGTGGGTTCTTTTGCCCTGGTGCACAGCGCCGTCGGTCAGACGGGCGGTACCCCGAGTGCGCGCGGCGTCACCGTGGGCGCCTTTGCGCTCGTCATTAATGTGATCTACAGCATCATCTTGCTGTTTATGGGTTTGGAGACGAGCTTTGTCGTGGCGATCTTCGGCCATGCGCTGCCGTCCTCGATCCTGACGGGTCTGGTTGCCATTCCGTTTTTGATGTCCGGCGTCGTGCCGCAGTCCGGCTATGGATTCTCCGCACGTGGCGGACGCCAGACGGGTATGCGCTTTAAGCCCAAGACCCGTAAGCTCAAATAGGGGAGGCCCGTAGATGTCTTCCCAGATGACGGTTATTATCGCCGGTATCGTGCTGGTTGTGGCCATCGTGGTCGCGCTGGTCATCATGCGTCGTGGCGATTCCCGTTTTACCTACGATACGCAGCATGGAACGGCCCCGCGCGCCACCGAGGGCGAGGGCAATACCGCGGTGACCGCCTTTAAGGGCCGCTTTTCCATCCTCACCACGGGTGTGGGCGCGATGTTTGCGGCGCTCGCCGTCAAGCTGTGGGGCATGCAGATGGTCTCATCGGACTATTACGAGAAGCAGGCCAATAGTAATCAGACTCGCACCGTTACAACACCCGCTGTGCGCGGTCGCATCCTCGACCGCAATGGCGTGGCGCTTGTCCAGAACCGTCCCTCACTTGCTGTCGTGGCCTACCGCGACCTTGCCGAGGATGAGGTTCTGGTTCGCCATCTTGCCAACGTGCTTGGAATGCCTTACGTGGCGGTCCTTCGCAATATTCAGGACAATACAGAGGGCGCTCAGAGCCTGCATACCATCGCGACGGACGTCCGTCGCTCCACGGTTGCCTATATCAAGGAACACGCCGGCGAGTTCCCGGGCGTCAAGATTGCCGAGCGTACCGAGCGTCAGTATCCATATGGCGAGACGGCATGCCATATCTTGGGCTATACCGGCACCATTACCTCCGAGCAGCTCGAGGCCCAGAATAAGAAAACCTCTGGCGATGATGATGCTTCTGCTGGCAAGATTACGTACCAGTCGGGTGATATCGTGGGCCAGGCGGGCGTTGAGAGCTACTACGAAAACCTGCTGCAGGGCATTCGTGGCGAGCAGACCGTCAAGGTCGATGCCTCGGGCAATGTGACCGGTCAGGCCGGCGCCGTGCCCGCGAAGGCCGGCTCCGACATTAAGCTCACGCT
>USHR01000193.1 GCA_900554495.1 uncultured Collinsella sp. | reverse complement strand
TCCTTGCGCGCCATGTTGCGACGACGCTCCTCGGTGACGGCGGCCATGCGGTCGCGCTCTACGCGCTGCAGGATGTATGCCGAGTAACCGCCCTCGAAGGGATCGACCTGGCCGTCATGGACCTCCCACATGCTGGTGCAGACCTCGTCCAAGAACCAGCGATCGTGCGTGACCACGAGCATGGCGCCCTGACCGCGCTGCCAGCGGGCCTTTAAGTGACGCGCGAGCCAGTTGATGGTGCGCATGTCCAGGTGGTTGGTGGGCTCGTCGAGCATGAGCACGTCGTAGTCGCCGATCAGCAGGCGCGCGAGGTCCACGCGGCGGCGCTGACCGCCCGAAAGCTCGCCCACCGTGCCCTCCCAGGGCACATCGCTAATGAGGCCGGCGAGGATCTGGCGCGTGCGGGGGCTCGACGCCCACTCGTACTCGGGCGTGTCGCCGACGACGGCATGGTGCACGGTGTCGGTGTCGACAAGCTGGTCCTTTTGGCCGAGCAGACCGATCGTGGTGCCGCGGCGATGCGTCACGCGGCCATCGTCGGGCTCCAGCGTGCCGGCGAGCACGCTCAGCAGCGTCGACTTGCCGTCGCCGTTTTTACCGACGATGCCAATACGGTCGCCCTCGCCCACGCCGAGCGTTACGCTATCGAAAATATGCTTGGTGGGAAACTCTAGGCTGACGGAATCGCATCCCAAAAGAATCGCCATGTGCCCTGCTCCTTCGTAGAAATTCAACGTTGTCCATGATAGCAGCGAGCCCCACCCCAAACCACCACGAAGGTGCCTGTCCCCTTTGTGGTGGTCGGTCTGGCAGCGACACAAAAAGGCGGGCCATCTCCCGCAAGAGATAACCCGCCCCTCCAATCAGTCCCGTGGCGACCGTGGCCGCCGCGGGCCTCAAGCATATCCCGGACTAGGAGAACATGCCGGTGAGGTAATCATTCAGCCGCTTATCCTTGGGCCGCTGGAAAATCTCGTCGGTCTCGTCGTACTCGACCATATCGCCCATGTAGAAGAACGCCGTGCGGTTGGACACACGCGACGCCTGCTCCATGTTGTGCGTCACGATGACGATGGCGCGGTCGGCCACAATCGACGACATGAGGTCCTCGATCGCCAGCGTCGAGATGGGGTCGAGCGCCGAGCAGGGTTCGTCAAACAGGATCACATCGGGGTTGAGCGCCAGCGTGCGCGCGATGCACAGGCGCTGCTGCTGACCGCCCGAAAGCGCGTAGGCGCTCTTGTCGAGCTTGTCCTTGACCTCGTCCCACAGCGCTGCACCGCGCAGGCTCTCCTCGACCATACGATCAAGCTCGTCACGGTCGGTAATGCCGTGACGCTTGGGCGCAAACGTGATGTTGTCGCGAATGGACTTGCGGAAAGGGTTGGGCTGCTGGAACACCATGCCAATGGAGCGACGCAGCTCGTACGTGTTCTCGGTCCTGGTGTTCACATTGCGTCCGCGGTAGTTAATCTCGCCCTCCACGCGGCAGCCGCGAATCTCGCGATTCATAAGGTTGAGACTGCGCAAGAAGGTCGACTTACCGCAGCCCGAAGGCCCAATGAGCGCCGTGATCTCACCCTTGTGAAAGTCGAGCGACGTGTCGTGTAGCGCATGGTGGTCGCCATAGTACACGTTGACGTCCTTGGTGGAGAGCACGACCTCGTCGCTCACGGCCTTGCCGCTCACGCGCACGCGCTTCTCGCTCTCCCCCACGCTCGACAAAAAGTCCTGGGTCTCGGACGTGGCCGCTTCGGTTGCGGGCGTTGCTTTCATCTCGCTCATTCGACCGTCATCTTCCTTGCCAGTTGCTTGCCCACGATACGGGCGACCACGTTAAACAGCAGCACGCAAATCATCAACAGCGCCGCGGTGCCCCAGACGATCTGCTGGGCCTCGGGGCTGCCCTCGCCATAGATCTTGTAGATATGCACGGCGAGCGACTCGCCAGGGCGGAACACGTTCCAGGCACAGGTGGGGCTCGACAGGTTAAAGCTCAAGAAGTTCAGGCGAACCGGCGAGCTCATACCCGAGGTAAAGAGCAGTGCTGCGGCCTCGCCAAACACACGGCCGGCCGAAAGCACGATGCCGGTCACGATGGCGGGCATGGCCTCGGGAATCAGGATGTGCAGCGTGGCCTCCCAGCGGGTGAGGCCCATAGCCAGGCACGCATCGCGCTGGGCCTGCGGCACGTCCTCGAGCGCCTGTTGGATCACACGCACCAGGATGGGAATGATAAACATGGTAAGCGCGACGGCGCCGGAGATAATGGAGTACTTCCAGCCCAGCTGCACCGAGAACACCAGAAAGCCGAACATGCCGACGACGATGGAAGGCAGCGAGGACAGCGTCTCGATGGCGGTAGAGGCGATGTCGCGGATAGGGCCGTTCGGCGCGTACTCAACCAGGAAGACCGCTCCGCCTAGGCTGATGGGCACCGAGATGATCAGAGTGATCAGCAGCAGGTAGAACGAGTCGAACAGCTGGTAGAGCACGCCGCCCTGCGTTCCGTTGGCGCGCGACGGCTCTGTGAGAAAGCCCGGCTGGAACAGCGTCGAGATGCCCTCGAACAGGATATAGGCCACCATGGAGATGACGATGAGCATGACGATGGCGACGATCGCCGTCAGCACGCCCGTGGCGATGCGATCCTGTTTTTGGACACGCCCGAGCCTCGCCTCGTCGATGTGGATGCGCGTGCTAGCCACGAGCCTTCGCCCCCTTGCGGCCAATGAGATGGATGATCAGGATGAAGATGAGGCTCATGCCCATCAGCAGCAGACCGAGTGCCCACAGGACGTCGTCCTGGGCCGAGCCCTCGGCGTAGACCGCCATGGACGTGGTGAGCGTGGTGGTGATGGTGGACGCCGGCGACAGCAGCGACGTCGGCATGGCCTCGATACCGCCGATAACCATGCGCACGGCGAGCGTCTCGCCAAAGGCGCGGGTCATACCCAGGATGACCGCAGTCATGAGCGACGGCATGGCGGACTTGAGCACCACGTGCCAGATGGTCTGCCAGCGGGTGTAGCCCAGCGCGAGCGAGCCCTGGCGGTAGCTGTCGGGCACGGCGCGCAGGCCGTCGACCGAAAGCGTGGTCATGGTCGGCAGGATCATGACGGCCAGCACGATAGCGCCGGGCAGGATGCCCAGGCCCGTGCTCACATGGAAAACACTCTTCATAAGGCCGACAACCACGTGAAAGCCGATCAAGCCAAAGACGACCGAGGGAATGCCGGTCAAAAGCTCAATAAGCGGCTGAAAGACCTTGGAGCCAAATTTGGGTTGGATCTCGACCGCAAAGATGGCAGAGCCGATGGCGATGGGCAGCGCGATGAGCGTGGAGAGCACCATGACCGCAAACGAGGTGACGATCAGGGGCAGGGCGCCGGTGTAGGGCAGGCCGTTTTCGGCCGTGTTGGCCAGGTCCCACTTGGTGCCGGTAAAGAACTCGACGACCGAGACGCCGTCCTTAACGAAAGCCGAGAGGCCCTTTTGGGCGACCATAAAGATGAGCACGGCAACGACAAGCGTCACGAGCGCTACGCACGCGCCCGTGACGCCCAGGCCCACGTTCTCAAGGTCGCGCTTTGGCAGCTGTTTTGCCATTGCAAACCTTTCCGGGG
>USHR01000192.1 GCA_900554495.1 uncultured Collinsella sp. | reverse complement strand
CCGTCGTCGGCAGCGTCAGATGTGTATAAGAGACAGGTCCTGCAGGATGCACGCGGCGATCTCTTCCGGCCCACCCGCCTGCTCGCACATGTCGAGCGCACGTTGGGCGCCTAGGCGAAATTCCAGGTCAACGGACACGCCCTCGCAGGTACAGACCTCGCCGTTCACAATCTCGGACGGCTTGCGCGGCGTGGGCAGGCCCCCAAAGACCTCAGGGCACACCAAGAGGACCTCGGTCCCTGTACGCTCGCAGGCCTCGACCAACTCGCGATGATAGTTGTCGAGCCCATTATACTTGCAGCTCTCGCCCATCAAACAGGCACTCACCACGATCTTCATTTCCATCCCTCTCAAGCAAAACGCCCCATTTGAGTAAGCTACTCAAATGGGGCGTCGGCGTTTACTGGCTCGGCCGCGGCTTTACTGCTGCTTGGGCATCAGCGGATTCTCGCGCGTGAGGAGGTTCATGAACTCCTCACCCGTAATGGTCTCCTTCTTGTACAGATAACGAGCCAGCTCATGGAGCTTAAACTTGTTCTCCTTGAGGATCTGCAGGGCGCGATCGTGCGCGTCCTCGATCAGCTTAGCGACAATCGCGTCCACGCGCTCGGCCGTACCGGGAGCGCAGGTAAGCGACGTGTCCTGGTTGAGGTACGCATTCTGCACGGTACCGAGCGCCATCATGCCAAACTCGTCGGACATACCAAAGCGCGTCACCATGTTGCGGGCGAGCTTGGTGGCCTGTTCGATATCGTTGGCGGCACCGGTCGTCATCTCGCCAAAGATGAGTTCCTCGGCCGCACGGCCGCCGCAGTAGACGGCAAGCTTGTCCAAGACCTCCTGGCGTGTCGTCAGGAAGCGCTCGTCCTCCTCGACCTGCATGGTATAGCCAAGAGCACCGCTCGTGCGCGGCACGATGGTGATCTTGGTAACCGGCGCGGAACCCTTTTGGCGGGCAGCGACGATGGCATGGCCGATCTCGTGGTAGGAAACGACCTGCTTCTCGTGGTCGGAAAGCACCGTGGACTTACGCTGTTGGCCGGCAATGACGACCTCCACCGACTCCTCGAAGTCGTCCTGGGTTGCACGCTTGCGACCCTCGCGAACGGCGCGCAGGGCGCCCTCGTTGATGATATTGGCCAGGTCGGCGCCCGAGGCACCGGGCGTGGCGCGGGCAATCGCGGTCAGATCGATCGGCGGTTGGGTCTTCACGCTCTTGGCGTGGAGCTCGAGGATGTTCTTACGGCCGGTCAGATCGGGCAACTCGACGGGGATGCGGCGGTCAAAACGACCGGGGCGCAGCAGCGCCGGATCGAGACTGTCGGGGCGGTTGGTTGCGGCAAGGACAACGATACCCTTGTGGTTGTCGAATCCATCCATCTCGGTCAGCAACTGATTGAGCGTCTGCTCGCGCTCGTCGTTGCCGCTAAAGCCGCCGCCGTCGCGCTTCTTACCGATGGTATCGATCTCATCGATAAAGACGATACACGGCGCCTTTTCCTTGGCCTGCTTAAACAGGTCACGAACCTTAGCAGCGCCGCGACCGACAAACATCTCAACGAACTCAGAGCCCGAAATGCTAAAGAACGGAACGCCCGCCTCGCCGGCAACAGCCTTGGCAAGCAGGGTCTTACCGGTACCCGGAGGGCCAACAAGGAGAGCACCGCGCGGCAACTTGGCGCCGATCTCCTCATAGCGCTGCGGCTTCTCCAGAAAGTCGACGACCTCCTTGAGAGACTCCTTGGCCTCTTCCTGGCCGGCGACGTCCTTAAAGGTCACGCCCACGTCCTTGGAGGCGATCACGCGCGCGCCGGACTTACCCAGTCCGCCGCCGCCAAAGCCACCGCCGCCAAAGTTCATCGAAGGACCGTCATCACCCATGGCCTTCTTCATGCGGCGGTTGAGCCACCAGCCGATCAGGAAGAAAATCGCCATGGGAAGGATGAGCGTAAGCAGGTAGTAGGTCATCAAACCCGAGTTTTTATCGGGAACGACCGACTCCAGCGAAGCGCCAGACTCAAGCACGCGATCGGTAAAGCCCGCATCGTTCGGCACACCGGTCGTCTTATAGGCGATGTTCTCGTCCTCGCCCTTCTTGGTGTAATAAATCGAGTAATCGTCCGTGTTGTACTCGACCTTGTCGACACTCTTCTTATCGAGCGCTTTGACAAACGTCGAGTAATCGGTCTTCGTAATCTGCTGCGTGTGACCGATGTTGGGGAACAGAACGGTCGAGAGCACGAGGTAGACGACGAAGGCGATGAGCACGTAGAGGATCATATTCCGTCTACGCTTGTTGTCATCCATCTCCATCTGCTTGAACTCCATCTACTGGGGTTAATAATGCTTTCTAGAATACCCAACCCGGACGGCGATAAACCGACGCCGGGCACGAAAAGACAGAGATGGCATCACTAGAAGTCGGCAAGGTTCAAATCTATACGGGCGACGGCAAGGGCAAGACGACGGCTGCGCTGAGGCTCGCGCTGCGTGCCACGGGCTATGGACTTAACGTGCTCATGCTTCAGTTTGCCAAGAAGCTGCACTGCGCCGAACATGATGCAGCACCTCGTTTAGGGCTACGCATCGTACAAGCCGACCGCGACACACCCGAGGCTTGCGCCGCGCAGATCATGGAGCTCGCATGCGAGCAGATATCACAGGTCGACGTTCTGATTTTGGATGAACTCGGCGAGGCCATGCGCCGCGGCCTCGTGACGCGCGAGGATGTCGAAGCGCTGATCGCGATAAAGCCCACCACCACGGAGCTCGTGCTCACCGGCCGGGGCTTGCTGCCCCTCGCGAACCTCGCCGACCTTGTCACCGAAATGCGCCCCATCAAACACTACTTCGACGAAGGACTCCTAGCCCGCCAAGGCATCGAATACTAGCCATTGGGGACGTCCCGAATGGCTAGGCGGTGGCGCGGCCTAGCCAGTTGCCACTGTGGTGGTAGATGGTGAACATCGTGGCCGTGATGAGCCAGGTTACGGGGTAAACCAACAGCAGGTGCTCAAGAGACGGATCGAACGGCATAATCGCAAACACCCAGATCACCCTCAAGACAACGGTGCCAAAGATGGTGAGCATCATAGGCTGCAAGCTCACGCCAGCGCCGCGAATGGAGCCCGACGCGTTCTCGATAATCGAGAAGATCGCGTAGAACGGCGCGATGAAATGAAGAATCGTCGTGGTGTACGCCGAAATCGAAGCATCGTCGACAAACAAACGCGACAGAGGACCCGAGAACACCAGGAGTACGGCAGACAGGCCACCAATGAGCATAAACGAAAGCACGAGCGACGTGTGATATCCCTTGCGCATGCGCTCGTAATTGCGCGCGCCAAAGTTCTGCGCCGAGAACGTAGTGATCGATACGCCGAGCGCCTCGGTCACCATCCAGATAATGCCATCCAGGCGCCCAGATAGACCCCAAGCAGTCGTGACATCGGCGCCAAACAAATTAACCGACACCTGGATCAGCACGTTCGAGATCGAATAGGCAGCCGATTGAAAACCGAGTGGCAGACCACACGAGATCATACTCTTGCAAATACCGCGATCGATGCCGAGCTTAGACAGACACTATGACCCAATCCGAGGGCACTAAAAAGATAGGAGCCCCCGCTCGT
>USHR01000191.1 GCA_900554495.1 uncultured Collinsella sp. | reverse complement strand
TCGCATCGCTCGCGGGTCGTGGCGTGCGTATCGCGGGCAACGCGTGCTCGCCGATCGTGCTGGTCAAAGGCGATCTGGACGAGGCCGAGCGTTCGGGTGGCGAGCTTGCCGCCGGCCCGGATGGCGCGGCGTTGCGCAAGGCGCTTGGGGCCATCGGCTACGCTCCCGAGGATTTTTGCGTGCTGGCAAGCGTCGCCGGCGTGGGTGATGGGACGGTCGCGGTGGGCGAGACTCTGCCGTGCGAGCTGTTCCGTGAGGCGCTTGAGGCTTTGGACCCCGAGGCGGTGCTGCTGCTCGACAACAACGCGGCTGACGCCATGCGCGAGACCTACGCCGATATGCTCGTGGCGATCGATGACTTCGACACCGCCATGCTCAAGCCCGGCCTGGTCGCCCATGTGCAGGGCCGCCGCGTGCTCGCGCTCGATGGCTTTGAGGCGGCGCTGACCGACAAAGCGGCCAAGCAGCGCATGTGGGCCTACATCAAGCAGCTGACCCCGGCGGCCGCTCCGCTGTAGCGGATTGGCGCCGGTGAGCGATTGCCTGGCGGGCAAGACACGCCGCGAGATCGGCGCCGCACTTCTACATCACAGCGCGCAGCTCAAACCGATCGCCGTTAATGCGGAACTGACAGTTGCCGTTCATGCGCTCCACGGCAAGTTTGATGCTCTTGGTGCCAAAGCCGTGGCCCGCATGCCGGGTCACGGGCATGCCGTCGACCATGCGCGGCGCGCGGTCAAACGTGTTGGAAACTAACAGCAGCAGCTGGCCGTCCTCTAATCGCAGGTCAAAGTCGACGAATCGCTTTCCCTGGGGCGCGGCGCTCGCGGCGGTGATAGCGTTTTCCAAGGCATTTGAGAGCACGCTAAACAGGTCGGCGTCACCTACGTGGATGGTTTCGGGTACGGCGGCGCGCAGGTTGGCGGTAATGCCGTTTCTATTGATATCCGAGTTAAATGACGAAAGCGCGATGTTTACGGTCTCGTTGGCGCAGAAGCGGCGTACGGCGGTGCGATCGCCGGCTTCGCAGAGTTCATCGATGCGTTTGAGCGCCTCGTCGGTGTGGCCCTCCTCAATTAAAGCGGCCAGGCCGCGTAGGAAGTGGCGCATATCGTGGCGAAGAATCGACAGCTCGCGCCCAGATTGACGCCAAGCCTCGAGCTCTTTGATGGCGGCGCTGTCGCGGGTTTCGAGCATCCAGCGCTCTCGCTCGGCGGTTTCCTTTTCTTCGTATTCGCGCAGGTAAACGGAAAGAAACATAAGATAGAAGGCACAGAGCGCAAATGCCAAAAACTCAACCGTTACCACCGAGCCCGAGTGGAACAGCGTGGTGTAGACGTTGGTGGCATAGTCAAAGACGTAATAGACGAGCGGCAGGATTAAAAGGATGCCCAGCTCGGTGGTGCTTTTAATCGCCAAGCGTGGACCGATGTCGCCGGCCCAATGCAACAGGACGGCAAAGACGGCGAGTGTGGTCGCGATGCGCGCCAGATAGTACGCGATCTGCGAATCGGTTGCGGCAAAGGCGGCGATGCCCATCCAATTGCTGAACTGGCAGCTCAGATAAGCACTCGTAATGCCGAGCGCGGCAAGCAGCGGGCTCAGGCGGTAGCGCGCACACAAATAGATGATGAGCGGCAGATGCACGACGAGCGGATATACCTGGCGGGCGAAAAGCTCTCCGCCGACGGCATTGGCGAGGCCAAATGCGCATCCGGTTACGGCGCCGACCAGCACCAGTTCAAGCGCATGACGCCGGTTGATCTCGATACCGCACAGCGCCGCCGAGGCAAAGACGCCAAAGAGCAACGTCGTGGCGTGGTGGATTGCCCAAAGGATCATTTCGACCGAGGAGACCATCAGTGTCTTCCACCCTCAAAGCGCACCGCAAAGTAGGCGTCTTGGAATCCCTGCTTGCAGCTGCGCGAAAGCGGGATGCAAGCGCCCGAGCGCATGACGATGTCCGTGCGGTCAAAGTGATCGATATTGCGCAGGTTGACCTGGTAGCTGCGGTGGCATTTAAAGAAGACCGCGTTTTGCTCCAAGCGGTCCTCGACGCTGCGGAACGACTCGAGTGCCTCGATATCGCGTCCGTCGCGCAGGTGGAAGACCACGTGCTTGTTGCGCGCCTCGGCATATTCGATGTCGGACAGGCGCAGGGCGTGGTAGCCAAAGGACGTTTTGATCACGAGCTCGTCGGTTGCCGCCGGGCGCATGCTCGAAAGCTCGTCGAGTAACTGCGCCAGGCGTTCGTAAGTCACGGGCTTGAGCAGATAGTCGAAGGCACGGACCTCGTAGGACTCCAGTGCGAACTCGGGCGACGAGGTGAGGAACACCAGGCGCACGGCGGTATCGGCCTGGCGCAATTCGCGTGCGGTGTCCATGCCGTTGACGAGCGGCATGATCATGTCGAGCAGAATGATGTCGGCGCGCGATGCGGCATGGCGGGCCAGTAGGTCCTCGCCGCGCGTGACGAGCGCAACATCGACCGCCGTGCCCGTCTCGGTCGACCAACGATCGATCATTCGGTGCAGTCTATCTAGAAAAGCGACGTCATCGTCGCAGGCAATAATCTTGAGCATTCGGCCCCCTTAAGTAGTTCGATTTTGCCACATCGGGCACGCGCCGCTTGCGGAGGTGCGGACCGTTTGCGCCCCACGGCGTGCAACTCGCGCCAAGCGGTATTGCGGTGGCGAAAGATGCCTCCTGCGCTATCGAGAGCTCGGCTAGCCTCAGCTTGCCAGTTCAAAAATGGACCTGCCACATGATTGAATCTTTATTTCAACTTTACACCTAGGTTTACAGCTGTCTTGTCAGCTGTAAACCTAGGTGTCATACTAAAGCCCCAAGATTCGCCAAAAGAGAGGGGCCTTGATGGCACAGAGCGCGAACATGGATGCGTCGGAGCTTGCACGCGATATCGCGGCCGGCCTGGCATCGGCAACGACGGCAACGGAGCGCGTGGCACTGGTGCCCGCAGAACTCGTCGAGGCCATTCAGCAACTAAAAACCCAACGTGACGCGGTAATCCTGGCGCACTACTACGTGGCGCCCGAGGTCCAAGCCGTTGCCGATTACGTCGGCGACAGCTTCTACCTGGCAAAGCTCGCCAAGAGCCTGCCGCAGCAGACCATCGTGCTGTGCGGCGTGGAGTTTATGGGCGAGAGCGCCAAGCTGCTCAACCCCACCAAGACTGTGCTGCTGCCCGAGCCGGGCGCGGACTGCCCTATGGCGCACATGGTCAAGCGCGAGACGGTCGATGCGGCGCGCGCCGAGTACGGCGACGACCTTGCCGTGGTCTGCTATGTCAACTCGACGGTCGAGATCAAGAGCTGGAGTGACGTGTGCGTCACCAGCTCCAACGCCGTCAAGATTGTGTCCGAGCTGCCGCAGCAGCATGTCCTGTTCATTCCCGACCAAAACCTCGGTCGCTTCGTAGCCGAGCAGGTGCCGCAAAAGCACGTCATCCTCAACAATGGCTACTGCCCGCGTCACCACATCATCACCGTCGAGCAGATCGTTGACGCGCAGGAAGCGCACCCCGACGCGCTCGTGCTGGCGCACCCCGAGTGCAAGGCCGATGTCCTTGCCGAGGCCGACTACATCGGCTCCACCGCCGGCATCATCAAGTACGCCGAGGAGT
>USHR01000190.1 GCA_900554495.1 uncultured Collinsella sp. | reverse complement strand
GAGTTATGGCAGGCCTGTTCAACATCCTTAAGGTCACCGTCAGCGAGGACAAGATCTGCGCGCATGTGCTGGTGAACCCCGGCATGCCGCTCATGACCTCGGAGGACATCGAGGCTACGGCGCGCGTGTACTACCTGGTGCCCGCGATTGCCAAGCACCTGTGCCTGGGCGATTCCGGCCGCGAGTTCCAGGACTGCATGGGTCAGACCGAGCTCTGCCATCTGCTGGAGCACGTGACGGTCGAGCTCATGAACGAGACCGGGCTTGCCGGCAGCATCTCGTGCGGCCGCACGCGCGTAAGCGAGCACGACGAGCGCGTTTTTGAGGTTGAGCTTTCGTGCCCCGACGACGCGCTGGCCATCGGTGCGCTGTCTTCGGCCACCTTTATGATGGACTGGGCGTACCTGCACGCCGACCAGCCTGCCCCCGACGTGGAAGGCACGGTCGCGGGCCTGCGCAACCTGGTGCTGGGCATGCGCGCCGAGGCCGAGGGCAAGGATCCTCACGAGGCCGTCGCCGCTGCGAACGGCGAAGATGCTGCCGAGGACGAGGGCGCTGACGAGGGCGATGTGCCGGTCGACGCCGAGCCCGTTGTCGATGCGACCGCCGAGCCCGTTCCCGCCGAGCCCCAGGGCGTCCCCAACTTTGACGACGAGCCCCAGGTGACGATTGATACCGAGGGCGCGGTTGCCGAGAACCACGAGGCCTCCGCTGCCGTCTTTGGCGGTGCGGCGACGGTTCCGGCAGGACCTGCGCATGAGGGCGGTCTGCCGCTCGTGGACGGCGCCGGCGAGGACCCGGGTGCCACGGTGGCCATGCCGGCTATGCCTCAGGAGTAGGCCTACGCGTTTATCACCATCACGTACCTGCGCCTTTGCCGTACGCAGATGAGCGGAGCGGCAAGTGATGTGCTGCGGGTATAATGGACAGCATTCAAACGGTGGGCACCGACGTGCCCGCAGGAGAGGAATGATCATGGGTAAGACTTTCAGCTTTGTCTCCGGCGCACTTTTTGGTGCCGCTGCCGGCGCTATTGTCGGCGTTGCTCTGGCCCCGCGTTCGGGCGCCGAGACCCGCGCCATGGCTGCCGATATCGCCAACGACGCCTGGGACAATATGCGCGACACCTACGAGCACAGCGCCGAGGAGGCCCGTGCTGCGGTGAATGACTTTGGCCCGATGGTCGACGCCAAGACCGACGACCTGCGCGCCAAGGTCGACCTTGCCCGCGAGCGCATGGACCAGCTGCGCGAGCAGCTCAACGACGCCATTTCGGGCGGCAACGTGACGCCTGCCGCCGACGTCGTGGTCGAGAACGCCGTCGAGGCTGATACCGAGGCTGCGGAGCCCTCGACCGAGGCATAATGCGCGCCGGGGATTTTGTCGGCGCCAAGATCTATCGCAAGCCTACCGAGGACAAGCGCACCAAAAAGGACGGCACACCGCGCAGCCCTAAAAAGCTCGGAAAGATTCACTTTCCGGTCTTTACCCCGGGCGGTACGCGCGTGGTCGGCTTTATGGTCCGCCAGTCCGATATCGCGGGCATGATCGAGCGTCCCGACCGATTCGTAGCGCTCGACGCCATTGGTGTCTACGAGGGCGCCATTGCGGTCGATGACGTCAAGGACACGTACGATTCCGCCGCCGCTAAGCGCCTCGACATCAACTTGGACGATTGCATCATCTGGGTCGGTATGGACGTGCGCACGGAATCGGGCGACGTCGTGGGCTATTGCTCGGACGTTGAGTTCAAGCCACGCTCGGGCATCGTGCAGGCATTCTATGTGACCGCCGGTGCTGCTTCGAGTGTTTTGGTTGGTGACACGCAGGTGCCGCCGACGATGCTGCGCGGCTACGAGAACGGTGCGATGGTCGTCTCGGACGAGGTCAAGTCGCTCGGGTATTCGGGCGGTGCGGCCGCCAAGGCCGCCGAGGCCAGCGTCGTGGTGGGCGACAAGGTCAAAAAGGGTGCCAAGGTACTCGACGACAAGGGATCGGTTGCCGTGGACAAGGGCAGTCGCGCACTGGGCAAGCAGCTCGGCAAGACGCGCGGCATGTTCAAGGCCTTTAAGGACGAATACCAAAAGGCGAGCGGAGGCTCGTCAAAAGCTACAAAATAGCGACGTACCAAATGATGGGAGGCAAGCCGGAGACCTGTTGCTCCGGCTTGCTGTGTTTATGGGGGAGGGCACATGCACCAAAACGGATCCAACTTAAACGGGCGTTCGGGTGCGCATCCGACAGCGCGCCGCGACCTGGGGCAGCTGCCCAGCGGTCAGCGCCGCCGTCACCGTAAGCCCGGCGCGATGTATCTCAACCATAGCCGCGGCTTTAGCGATCGCAGCGCGCGCATCGGCAACAGCCGCACACCCCGTCGTTCGTCTCGCCTGCCCTATGCGCTGATCGCCGTGGGTTGCGCGCTCGTGCTGTTTATCGCTGCCGTCGTGGGCTACGTCAACCGCAGCGTGGACGTGGAGCTCAACGGCCAGAAGACCGCGGTGCGCGTGGGCTCTACGCTGCAGAATCTCATCGACGAACAGGATTTGACTGACACCTACGACGCAGGCGACCTGCTAGCCGTCGATGACAGCGTGCTCAAGCGCCATGGGGGCGAAAAGCTGTCGGTGAAGGTCGACGGCAAGCGCGTGAAGCAGGGCAAATGGGATAGCCGCGAACTCGAGGGCGGCGAGAAGGTGACGGTCAAGGATGGCCGTAACACTTACGAGAAGCACGAGGTTCAGGCTACGGTTATCGAGCCCAAGCTCAAGGTCGAGGGCACGGGCGCTATCGAGTATGTGCAGACATGGGGTGTCCAGGGCCGATCCGAGGTGTGGGTTGGTGAGCGGTCAGGCAAGACGCAAGACCGCGGCGAGGTTGTGCCCGCCACCGATTGCGTTGTTGCGTGCGCCAGCGTGGCGCCCAAGGGCAACAAAAAGTACGTGGCGCTGACGTTTGACGAGGGTCCGAGCGGCGCCACCAAACAGATCTTGCAGGTGCTCAAGGAAAAGGGCGTCACCGCGACGTTCTTCCTTTCGGGCGATGCGGCCGAGGCCTCGCCTGCCACGGCCAAGGCGATTGTCGACGCCGGGTGCGAGATCGGATCCAACAGCTACAGCGACGATTCGCTCAAGGGTCAGGACCGTGAGGCGGTGCGCGAACAGATCACGAAAGGCACCGATGCGATTAAGTCGGCGACCGGCGTGAAGACGATGCTGCTGCGTGCTCCCTACGCTGCCTTTGACGAGCAAAACTGGATTGATGCGATGGACCTGGTCTCCGCCGTGGTCTCGTGGAATATCGACTCGGGCGACTGGCTGCTAAACGGTGCCGACGAACAGGTCTCGACGGTGCTCGATTCGGTGACGCCGGGCAATATCGTGCTGCTCACCGATAGAGACGAATGCGCTGAGCAGACACTCGAGGCGCTGCCGCAGATTATCGACGGCCTCATTGCCGACGGCTACAAGATCGTGACGCTCAGCGACCTGGTCAAGACGGACACGTCGCTGAGCAAAAAGCTCACCTCGCTGACGAAGGCCACCATGCCCAAGGACGCCGTGTTCCCCCAGCTTGCCGAGGACGACGACACCACAGAGTAGTTATTGGGTAGTCATTTAAGAACGTCCATTACAGTCGAAATTGTCAGCCCGGGACCGTCTCGGGCTACG
>USHR01000189.1 GCA_900554495.1 uncultured Collinsella sp. | reverse complement strand
CGCCGGCGACGGCATCGTCATTGAGCGCACGGAAAAGCTCCGACATAAACCACGTCTGATACCCTTCCGGATAGTCGCTCCAGGTGCCACCGAGCACGATGAGCTCTATCTTATCGGTCGCATGCCCCATCTGCGAAAGCGCCGTCAAACGGGCGCTCACCTGCAGATATGGATCGAAGCAGTTTTGCTCTGCACGGGCGCACGCCGGCTCGGCGTGCAGATAGCTTTTGGGCATGCGCAGGTCGTTGGGGCAAAACAGGCAATCGCCCGAGCACGGCCACGGCTTGGTGATGACGGTAATGGTCGCTACGCCCGAAGCCGTGCGACGAGGCTTCATGCGTAGCACCTGCAGCAGTTGACGCTCTAGCTCGGCGTCGACATTCCATACCGTCCAACGAGCCGGCTCCTCGCGCTTCACCCGCTGGTAAAACGGCAGCAGGCGACGCTTGGCCAGATCGCGCTTGTCGGCACCCTCACGGCGTGCCTCGGCATGTATCAGTTTGACGAGCGCTTTGTCGTCCACGGTCTCGCCGCGACGCAGAGCCTCGAGTATGTTCAAGATAATCTGTTCCATGCCCCCATTGTAAAGGCAAAGGCGCCGAAGCCCGTCACGGCTCCGGCGCCTCCATCAAAGAGCATGCCTATATGTACCGATCTCCGAAAACCGCATGTCACTCCGGATCAAACGACATGTCGCCCGAACCGACCTCAAAACGATACGTAGCAGACTTATCGCCGTTATCGAATTCAAGATTCAAAATGGTCTCGCCGTCGTAGCCAAGCGGAAGGAAATCGCTCTCGAAGTCGCCGCTGCCCAAGGTGAGGCTCGCCTTAAAGCCCGTCGAGTTCGGAACCGTCATCTCCACATCGCCCGAGCCCACACTCACGTCCATCGACTTCGCGGGGGCCTGGTAGAGCTCGAACGTCACATCGCCCGAACCGACCTCGGCATTCAGGGTATCGGTCACGGTGCCCGTAAACTCAACGTCTCCAGAGTCCAAAGTCAGGTTGAGGTCATGACACGCAATGCCCGCGACCGTCAGGTCACCCGATCCTACATTCGCTGTAATGCCCACCATGTTATCGGCAACTTCGCGCGGCAGTTCGACGGTAACCGTGCGGTCAATGGCGCGCTCGTCATCGCAATCGAACTGGCGAATCTTGAGCGTAGAGCCCTTGATTTCGGCCAGGTTCTGGGTTGCCGCATCGAAGGCAACGGTCCCCGTTGCCACGCGACCGCTTTCAATTACGCGCACTGGCCCGCTGGAGACGTGTTTGACCTCGACCGTGCCCGACGTCACGTCCAAGTCAAGCGATGTGAACGCGTCGGCATCAAAGGTTTCGCCCGAAAGCTGCTGAGGCTGAGCGGAATAGTTACCGCCATCCAAAAGATCGTCCTCGTCAACCGCATCGTCCATACCAGAGAAGCCGGATACAACATCGTCGAGATCCCACGGGCCATCAAAATGAATCAAAGTCCGCGAAATGCCAAAGACAAGCCCGATGATGAGCACAAACGCTCCGATGCCAACGCCCAAGCGTACCTTGGATTCATGCGAAAGCTTCATCATTCATCACTCTCTTTGGCAATCGGCTCAGCGGTAGTCGCGGTAGCCACGTCAGCATCAGATTCCGCAGAAGTATCCTTCCCCTGGGCCTTGACCGCCACCGATGCCGGACCAACCTGAATATCCCCGCGCGCCCAATCACCATCGAGCGCACGCGCCACCCAGTGATAGATGGGAATCGTAAAGAAGATCAGCGCGGCAAAGGGGCCGGCGCCAAACGGGAACATCAGCAAAAAGAACAGTAGCCAGCACACGGCCCAATACGGGAACGACTGGAACGGGCCCTTCACCGGAGTCGAGCTAACCGCGGTGCCACTCGTCGCCTGCGCCGTAGCGGCATTGGCGGCCTGCGCACTCCAGCTTGCCGCTTGCGCCGCCTTGGCCGCAGCATCACTCGCCTGCGTTGCCGCCTCGGTAGCGCGCGCCGCCGCCTCATGGGTGCGAGCACGCTCTGCCGCCTCAGCCTCGCGCTGACGGGCGCGGTCCTCGTTCTCAAACTCGATATCGTCCTCGATCTCATCGCTCGGATTGAGCAGCTCGTCCAGGCTCACGCCATAGAGTTTGGCGAGCGAGATCAGGTTCTCGGTATCGGGCGAGCTCTCCGCGCGCTCCCATTTACTGACCGCCTGGCGCGACAGCCCCAGCTTTCGCGCCAGCCCTTCTTGGCTAAAGCCCTTGCTGCGGCGAAGGTCGGCGAGCCGCTGCGCAGTTTCTACATTCATGGTTCCTCCTATGTGATGCCAGCCGTGCCGCCGGACCGTTTTTGTTCTTAAGGCGCCTTGCACAGTTAAAAATCTATCCGCCACCGCCAAAAGCATGCCACCTATTCTAGTGAGATTTTTGACAACCGGCGGTTGCGGGCACATATGAGCTGCGGAAATGTGTCCAAACAAAGCAATGACCCGTAGCTCGGTTGTCCCCATTGCGGCGATAACGGTAGTATGGTCGTACTGTTTATTCCGTACCGCCAACGGAGGGAGTCCCGCGCCGTGAACCGCGATTTCGCCTCATCGCTCATCCAGCTCAACAACACGTTCTATCGCGAGCACTCCGCCTCCTTCTCCGATACGCGCCAGGCCCCGTGGCCCGGCTGGGTACGCACCATGGATATCGCGCTCGAGCAGCTCGACGTCGCCACAATCGAGCATCCCGTCCGCGTCTTCGACCTTGCCTGCGGCAATATGCGATTCGAGAACTTTGCCGCCGGCGGCGCACTCGCCGCCAAGGGCGTCAACGGCGCAAACCCCTCGGCAGATGCCAGTTGCCCGTTTGAGTTCTATGGTGTCGACTCGTGCCAAGATCTGGCCATCGATGCACATGGCCACGCCCTGCGCATTCCCAACCTGCGCTTCCAGGAACTCGATGTGCTCGACGCCCTCATGAAGCTCAACCCCGCCGAGACACCCGACGTGCTTTTCGACGCACCGCTCGCCGACATCTCGGTCTGCTTTGGCTTTATGCACCACGTGCCGTCGTGCGAATACCGCGTGCGCGTGCTCGACGCCTTGGTGCGCCAGACGCGCCCGGGCGGCATCATCGCCATTAGCTTTTGGGAGTTTATGAACGACGAGCGCATGGCGCGCAAGGCCGTTCGCGCCGAGGCCCGTGCCGAGCTCACCCCGCCGTTTGAGGGTTACGATTCAGCGCAGTTTGAAACCGGCGACCACCTCATTGGCTGGCAAAACGACCGCCACGCCTACCGATATTGCCATCATTTTGACGATCAGCAGATCACCGACCTGGTGCGCGGCGTCCGTACGTTCTACAAGAGCGGTGAGGTCCCCGTGCGTGAGCTTGAGCGCTTCCATGCTGACGGTCGCAGCGGCGATCTCAACCGCTATGTGATTCTCAAGCGCCTGTAGGCATCGACGACTCGCCGCCGAGCCGCATCGCATCTTCCGGGCAAGCTATGCCCGCCCTTTTTCAACCCATTGACGGAACGCGCAGCTATGCGTTCCATACTTATGACCAAGGAGCCTCATGGGAGCCGTCCACGTTCGCACGCCTAAGAACTTTGTGCTCGAGGAGCGCCTGGAGCGCTACGCCGATGCGATTGAGACGAACCCCGAGGCCTATGCCGGAGATTGGCGAAGGGCTTGCGCGCCGGCTGACGGCAAGCCCTTCGCCCGCCTT
>USHR01000188.1 GCA_900554495.1 uncultured Collinsella sp. | reverse complement strand
GGCAGTATCGCAAGGAGGGGAGGAGCTGGTGGCCCGAGGAGATGCCGAGCGAGGAAGAGACGGAGCACTGCCGCTCCTCGCTCGACCGCGTGGGCTGGAAGGTCGACTACGTTGTGACTCACGAGGCCCCTGCCGCCCTGGCGGAGAAGCTGTGTCGCGAGCGCGGGCGCGAGTATCGGGGCGACCGACTTCAGCGATTCCTTGCCGAGCTCGACGGCCGGCTCGGCTACCGAGCCTGGTTCTTCGGACATTATCACGGCGACGAATGGCGCGACGACAGACATCGCCTGATCTACCGAGACATCGTGCCGATCGAAGATGCTGCGCCCGGTTCTAGGAACCTTCTGGAAGCGCTCTAGAAGATTCCTAGAAATCAGCAGCCTGACAGGAGAAGCGCGGGGCTACTCGTCCTTCATCTGGGTCATGACCTCGACCTTAGCCTCGGCCACGGCCGCCCGCTGTTCGGTTGCAGCGAGGCGGTCCTTGAGGGCGGCGACCTCGGCCATCAGGTCGCGCTGGGCCAGGAGTGCGTCGTTCAACTCGGCTTGGGCTTTCAGCGCGGCGTCACGCTCGCCGCGCAGGCGCTCGATCTCATTGACCATGGCCACGGCCTCGGCATGGAGCTGGACGACCTGCCTGTCGAGCTCCCTGGCATCGGCGAGGTATCTGACGCTCGCGGCATGGAGCTCGTTGTTCTCGAGCTCGAGGCTCGCGGTATCGAGTTCGAACTTCTCCTCTATAAAGGCGACCCGCTCATTGCAGTCGGCCTCAATCTTTTCATTCCGATCCGTCGCCTCGGCGAGCTTGCGGCTGAATTCATCCACCTGGGCCATGAGCAGTGCGTTCTCGGTCCTGAGGTCGGCAGTCTCGCGCAGCAGCTTCTCCCGCCATGTCGCCTCGATCCGCTCGGCAGCCTCATCGAGGACGGCCTTCACGCCGGATGTCTCGCTGATTTTCTTTTCGCTCGGATTGTCTGCCATGGTGCAGCACTCCAATCAACAATGGGCATGGCTTCGCCATGCCATACGGCTGGGAACAATGCACGGCCGCTGTTGATTTGTAGTCATCCTGCGATCGGTGAGTTCTAAAAAGGCGTCTCAGGTTATGCGTTCACGCAGGTTTTCGATTGGAGAAATACCGCACACCTATATAGTACCGCCGCCGCACTCGGATTTATCTTCTGACTCCAACTAACCCGCGCTCGCGGAGCACGCGGTACAACGTCGATTTCGAGATGCCCGTGGCGGCGCAGATGTCTGTGATAGGCGTCTCGCGGGCGAGGTAGAGCTTCACGGCCGCATCGACCTTGACATCCGCAATGCGCGGACGCCCGCCAACGTTGCCACCGTGGCTTCGCTTGACGGCGATGCCCTCGGCCTGGCGCTGCTTGATCAGATCGCGCTCGAGCTCGGCTGTACAGGCGTGGGTACCCAGCACGAAACGGCCGAAGGCAGTATCGAGGTCAACGGGCTGTTTCAGTGATATGAGCTTCACTCCTAAGTTCCTGAACATCAGGTCATAGTTCAGCAGTTGCCTGGTCGATCTGGTTAGGCGCTCCCAAGATTCGACCACCACCTCATCCCCACGTTTCATTTTTTTGAACAACTTTTTCTGTTGCGTGCGGTCGCCCTCGCGTGCGCCAGTCTCCTTGTCTTTGTAGATATGGCCATAGGGCACGCCGGCGTTGACCAACGCCTCGATTTGCCTATCTAGCTTCTGATCCTTCGTGCTCACGCGAGCGTATCCGTATCTGGTCATTTTCAGCCTCCTGCCTTGTCTTTTGATTTTCTCATGGGAATGCAGGTGGAGGTTTTGACACTGGGTTTTGGCACTCGCTGTTCACGGCATCGAGAGTTCGGTTTTCGAGTGCCGCACGGCATACCTTTTGAGACGTCGGGGCCTTGAATATGAGCAATAAGATGCGTATCAGTTTGCGATGGTTCGATGATGGGACCGGCTATACCGGTTTTTCGATATGGCTATGGCAGTTTTTATATATCGAGTGAGCACGAAGGGCCAGAAACTCGACTCGCGGAGGGGCGGCGGCAACCCGCTGGTGGAGGGAGTTAAGTTGGCGGGTTCGATCTCCCGGTTCAAAAAATACTCAGTATACTGAGTGATTTTACTCAGTATACTGAGTATTTAAGAAACAAGGAGGTAGATTGACATGTTTGAGCGCCATCAAGTTGCCGTGATAGCCCAGAGGATGCGGGAAACGAATAATCCGTTGATGCAATTTATAATCGGGCCCCGCCAAACGGGAAAGTCGACCATGTTCGTGCAGGCGTTGCACCATGTAGACATGCCCTGTCACGTGGTCAATGCGGACGATGTTGTGAATCCCGATGCCAGCTGGCTGCAAATCGAGTGGCAACAGGCAAGAAACCTCACGTCTGGAGGTAAGACCCCGGCCGTTTTCGTTGTTGATGAGATTCAAAAGGTGCAGAGTTGGTCCACGGTCGTCAAGGGATTGTACGACCGGGATCGCCGGGAGGGGACGCCGCTCAAGGTCATGTTGACCGGATCGTCGTCGCTGCTGCTGCATAAGGGCTTGGAAGAATCCCTTATGGGCCGTTACGAGCTCATTCGGTCGCCGCATTGGTCCTATCGCGAGTGCAGCGAGGCCTTTGACTTTTCTTTTGAAGACTACCTCTATCACGGCGGATATCCGGGTGCGGCGCCGCTGGTTTCCGATGACGCCCGTTGGCAAAACTATATCCGAGATGCGATCGTCGAGCCGGCGATCTCGCGCGATGTTCTCTCGTTGGAGAATATCCGCAAACCGGCGCTGATGCGCGCGCTCTTTTGGCTCGCGGCGAGCTATTCGGGGCAGGAGCTTTCGTATTCAAAAATGGTAGGCCAGCTGCAGGATGCCGGTAACACGGTCACGGTCGCCGGGTATTTGGACCTGCTGGGCAAGGCCGGTTTGGTTACGGCGATCCCCAAGTTCAGTGACAAGGAGCTCGCAAAGCGCCGAAGCACCCCGCGGCTCATGGTTTATGACACGGCGTTTATGACGGCGCTCGGCGATAAGGGCCGTGCAGAATGGCTGGAGGATTCGGCGCGGCGGGGTCATTTGGTGGAATCGGCAGTGGGTGCACGACTGCTTGCGCGCGCGCCGGAAGAGGGTTTTGAGGTTATGTGGTGGCGTGAAGGCGTCAAAGAGGTCGACTTTGTGCTGCGAAGGGATGATGCACTGAGCGCCATCGAGGTCAAAAGCGGTGGAGAGTCCGGCCAGAGCGGCATGTCGACGCTCCTAAAAAAGTATCCGCGAGCCAAGCGGATCGTCGTGGGAGGAGCGGCGGCCGGGGCGTGCACCGTGGAGGATTTTCTGCTCGATAAGGTGCCGCTGTTTAACTAGCCTGAGCAAATTGAGAAAATACTCAGTATAGTGAGTGAAATCACTCAGTGTACTGAGTATTTTGACTTGGGCGTTGGATGGGTGCTCGGTCACCGCGTGCGATGGTGAAAACCGGGCCAGGCCTTACCAGCGGATATGCATACAGGAGGGGCTTCCATTTTCCATGTCCCGCTCATATCGTCTGCCAGAAACCTGACGAATGACCTGTCCCCCTGTCATGCCCTTGTCACAAAATCTATTAGCGGGACCGTCAAATTTCCTCCTGCATTTTCTGACGGTACCGCGTTTCCCGCATACGTTTTGGGACGAACGGCTAATGGAATATGTTGGGACGGATAATATTCTA
>USHR01000187.1 GCA_900554495.1 uncultured Collinsella sp. | reverse complement strand
GTCAACAAATAAGCGCTGGGCTTTATAGCGTCTAACAAGAAAGGGCGTCGACCGCGATGGTCGGCGCCCTTTCTTGTGCAAGGGGCAGGTTCGTTTGCGCCGCCACAAAGGTGCTTGGCATCTTTGTGGCGGTTAGCTGCTAAGCGGTGGGGAGTCCCGGCGTGTTAGTCGGCTGCTGCGGCTTGAGGCGGGCGTTGCGCCAGATGATCTGGATGATGTAGCCGAGCATAAAGACAAAGGCCACGCCGCTGATGAAGCCGCCTACGAGGGGAAGCCCTGTGAGGGCGCCTGCGGCGATGCCACCCACGGCTGCCATGGCGTAGCGGTTTTGGCTGTGTCCGACCATGCGGGCGATCGCGCACCCCGCAAAGGCGCTCGACACCAATGCGATGCCGATAACGCCGCACATGAGGGCTCCGGCAAGCGACAGGCCAGCGATAGAGATAATCAACAGTAGGACGGCGGGGGCTATAGCAATCGTACCCAGAAGACCGCTCACCCACAGGGGCGTGGGGCGCTGGTGGAGCATGCCGGCGGCGCTGGCGGTCGCGCGCGGAAGGACGAGCTCGAGGAGGATTGCGACAAAGCAGGTAGAAAGCGCCGCGGCGACGATGCCGCCGATGGTGTCGTTAATCGTTGAGGTGTCCTCGTTCTCGGTGCGGTCGATCTTGAGGGCTCCGACCTGAGCGCCCTCGGCCCGCTCGGGATCCTCGGAGATGTGGGCGTTCACCGTGCCGGTGATGCGGGCATTTTTGCCCAAGACGAGCTTATCGGCCCAAACCTCGACATCGCCCTCGACGGTGCCATCGATGGTCACCGTGTCGCCCGCGAGCGCTGCCGACTTGGTAGAGCCGCGCAGGGCAACCGTCTCGCCCATCGCGTAAAAACAGTTGGCGGTGCTACCGGTGTTGAGCACGACATGCTGACCGGCTACCGTCACGCTGCCATCGATTGCGGTTTTGGAGATATCGATGGTGCGCGCCGCCAGGCGAATAGCGCCGCCTACGGTGCAGTCGCGAATCGATAGGCTCTCGCCCGCCGCGATAATATCGCGGCCGATGGAGGCATCGTCTAGGTTAAGGCTTTGGCCGGCCCAGTACAGGTCACCCTCGGCGCTGGACGGATCCGAGTCAGCTTCGGTTGCAAGTACGTTGCCGGCGGTGTCTGTGCCGGCGAACGACGCCGTGGGAAGTGCAGTGAGCGCCAGCGCGATGAGCGCGAATGCCATAAGCAGGCGGCGACGCATCTTGTGTGACGGCGCCGCCGCGGTTTGATTGAAAGCCATGGTTGATCCTTTTGCTAGGTGTTCGGCATATACCTAACAGGGTACCCAACGCGCGGGCGCTCTAAAAGAACCTCTCGGTTGCATTTCGAAGGATGGGCCCGCGCCACCTATTTTTTGCGGTGCAAAAAGCGTGCGATGTCTTCCTCGGTGGGGCTTTTGATGTCAAAGCGCAGCGAGAGCCAGCGCAGACCCATGGTCACGACAACGCATACGATCAGCGCGGCGACATTGCTCATGATGCCGCTCATAACGAGACACACGTAGCTTGTCGATCCGGCGATGGCGGCGATGGCGTAAAAGTTAGTACGTTGGAAAATGCCCGGAACCACGCCCATAAAGCCGTCGCGCAACATGCCGCCGCCCACCGCGGTGAAAAAGCCCATCATGATGCACACCGCCGGCGCAAAGCCGTAGACCAGCGCCTTGTCTGCTCCAGTGGCGGCGTAGATGCCGACCGAGATGATGTCGAGCAGGGGAATGAGTTTTTCGGGCTTGTCGACGATAGCCGGGAAGATATAGATGATGGCTGCCGTGGCAATGGAAAGCGGGAGCGCCATCGGCTGGTTGAGGATGTAAACGTTGCCCACCTGCAGCGTCATATCGCGCAAAAGACCGCCGCCCAGACCGCAGACCACCGCGAGCGCGACCGCGCCCACCAGGTCGAGCTTGTGCTCGCGCGCAACCAGTACACCCGAGATCGATGCAGCGACAACAGCGAACATCTCGAGCCAAAACGGAATAGCGACCATGGCATCCGAGGCATGTGAGGTAATGGTTATGGCGGCGACGACGGGCAAGATGGGGTCCTTTGGATTGTGGGTTTAGACAATGCCCGTACATAGTACATGGTTGGCGGGCGTGGCGACCCTATTGCTCGGTAAACGGTTGGGACTGGGTGGGGGCGTAGGCACCAAACGTGTACATCAGCCTCCAAAGATGTCAAAAAATGTCGGTTTTGGAGGGTGATGTACATGTTTTGGTTGGGGCGTGCTGGGATGACGCTACTCGGAAGGCGCGTCTTCGCCCTGCGCGCTCTTCCAGTTGCGGATAAGTGCCTTGCGCAGTTCGTTCTGCTTTCGCTGGTACTCGGCGTCCGTGCAGCGGGGCATACCGAGTGCTTCGCGAATGCTGTTCATGGCGCGGTGAAAGGCAAGCTGATTCGCGAACTGTGCCGAGGTGAGCGTAACGATTCGATATCCCATTTGGGCGAGCACGGCCTCTCGTTCCGCATCTGCGCCCTTGCGCTCGGTCTCATCGTGAAAGCCGCCCTTATATTCGATGCCGAGTTCTCTGCGCTTATAGGTAACAAGAGCGTCGATTTTGAGCGTTCGGGCTTTTGTGCAATGCCGAAGACGTTGAGGGATTTCGAGTGGTCTGTTGAGCTCGATACCTCGGATACCAACGCCGCCTTCGCTTGTTGGGAGCGAGAGGGTGATGGACGATGCGGTCTCCATGGGCGAGGCTGAGTGGTCGTAGATGTGTCTGAGCGCGAGTCTGGCGCGTGTGGCGCCGGGTTTGCCGGGGTGCCGATCGAGTAGCTCGACAATTTCGTCCTTGGAGGTGGTGGTTGGTTGCTCAGTGTAAGGGTCAGAGGGATTGAGCCCCATGCGATAGTCGCCGCAAACTTCGTAACCATACTCGAGGTATTCGATCCTATCCATCCACTCGGCAGCGAGCACGAAGGTGAAGGCTTCGTCGGTGATAAAGATGCCGGGCGTAAGCTCGTCAATATGGTCGTAGGGTAGGTTTTGGCCGAGAACGTGGCAGGTGACACCGTTGGTGCGAATTCGCTCGAAAGCAAATACTACGGAGATGTCGATAGTCTTGAGCATGGTGGACGGAATGCCGCAGTCGGTAAGTGCCTGCCGAATGCGCGCGATGCGTTGCTGGGTAGAGAGGCCCCGCACACCTATCTGGTAGTCGCGTTGTGCGACGGCTTGAACCAGGTTCCGCGGTGCATGATGGACGAGCCACGCCGTTTTATGCGAAATGAGAACAGGAGTATCCATTGGGGGCCTCTCGCTTCGAGCTGACACCAAACTCTTATGTCCGTTGAGGTGGGGAAATATACCGGATGCAAGCAAATCGACTCATGCTCGGTGCGTGTCGTATGCAAACGTGTACATCACACTCCAAAAACGACATTTTTTGACATCTTTGGAGGGCGGTGTACATGTTTGAGATATGGGCTGGGAGCGACCACGATGGGGGCGTGGTCGAGTAGGAGGGATGTCCAAATTTTGAGCGGAGCTCAAAATTTATCCGGTCGGCTTGCGCCGACCGCGCTGCGCTAAAAACGCGCCACGGGCGCGTTTTCTTTACGCTCCGCGCCCTGGCGGGTTCGAATCCCTCCTCCTCCGCCGTATTTGCTTGTTAGGGACTCAAAACAAAAAAGCTCCCATTCCCGGGAGCTTTCTCAACCAAAATGGCGGAGGAGGAG
>USHR01000186.1 GCA_900554495.1 uncultured Collinsella sp. | reverse complement strand
GCGTGACGGCAATCTCGCTCGCAAGCTCGAGCGTCGTGAGCGCCGAGCGAGCGTCACCCGCTGCCAGCGTGCAGATGGTCTTGACCGTATCCTCATCGGCCGAGAACTTACCGTTCAAGCCCTGCGGCGCCTCAAGCGCACGTTCAATAAGCGTGGCGATATCCTCATCCTTCAGATGCTCAAGCTCCACGACGCGACCACGTGAGAGCAGTGCCGAGTTGACCTCGAAGTACGGGTTCTCCGTCGTAGCGCCAATCATAATGACGGTACGGTTCTCAACTGCATGCAGCAGGGCATCCTGCTGCGATTTAGAGAAGCGGTGAATCTCATCGATGAATAGAATGGTGCGGCGGTCGTACGTATTCAGGCGCGTCTTGGCCTCATCAATCACGCGACGCAGGTCCTTCACGGTACCCGTGACGGCGCTGACCTCGACAAACTCGCTCTTGGTATGGTTGGCGATAATGTGGGCCAGCGTCGTCTTGCCCGTACCGGCAGGCCCGTACAGAATCACGCTCGAAAGCACGTCGTGCTCGATCGCGGCACGCAGCCATGAACCCTTACCGACGGCCTTTTGCTGGCCCACGTACTCGTCGAGCGAATTGGGTCGCATGCGCACCGCGAGCGGCGCATTTTTAAAGGAACGCTCGCGCGTCGAGGCAGAAAAAAGGTCGTCCATAGCCATCCCGTGCATCATTCAAAAACGTTTTCCACTAACAGTATACCGAATAAATACGAACTACCGTTCGTTAATATAGGTACGGTGCGGAAACTCCAGACCAGGGAACAGCTTGCTCGTCAGCTCGCAGAAATAACCGTCCGTCATGCTCGCGATATAATCCACCACGGCTTGATCCTTGTCGTCCTGCCAGGCATAGGTGCGATCATAGTAGGAAAGCTGCTGCTCAATGCGCGAAATATGGTGCTTAAAGATGTAAGAGGACTCGTCGCCACTGTTTAGATCCCGCAGGCAACGGTCGTAGAGCTTTACGAACGCCTCGCGCAGCTCCGCCTCGGAATCGCCTTCGATACCGCCCTTGCTATAGATCTTCTCGTAGTTCTCGCGCTTGGCTCGGCGAATTTCCTCAAACAGGTCCTCGCTCATCTCGATGCGCGGCTTACCATAGCTGTGCTCAACGATATCGATGGAGGCATGCGTGAGGATCCAACTGTTGTAGGCACCGCCCCGGCCATCATCAAAAGCGTCGGGCGAAAGCAGGCCCGCCGCGATCGCATCCTGACGGTCACGACCGACGTAGGCAAGAATATCCGAGATGCGAACGACGCAGCCCTCGAGCGTCATGGGACGCAGATGCTCAATTGCGCTATAGCCCGTGGCAATGCAATCCTCAACCGTCTGGTCAAACTGGTCAAAGGAGCCCATGTCCGAGAGCTCAAACACACGTTGCTCGTACTCGCCGTTATGGCATAGCACGCCGTCGAGCGTCTGGAGCGACACGTTGCGGCCGTACAGTGCGTCGAGCACGCGGACCGACTGCACGTTATGGAAAAAATAACGCCCCGTACGCTCGTGGTAGATATCGTTGAGGAATCGCTCGCCCGCATGGCCAAAAGGCGTGTGTCCCAAGTCGTGGCCCAGGCCAATCGCCTCGATCAAATCGCAGTTGAGCCCCAGGGCGCGACCGATATCGCGCGCAATGCGGGAGACGAGCTGCACGTGCAAACCGCGGCGTGACAGATCGTCATTGCTACGGAAGCTAAAGACCTGCGTTTTGCCTGCATAACGGGTGTACGCCGGAAGATGAAGTATCTTTTCGGTATCGCGCATAAACGCCGGACGCATAAGCGTGCCTTTGTCGGCGGCGCGATCAATACGACGAATGACCTGATCATCGTTGCAACGATACGGGTTGACATAGCCCGAAGCACGATCGGCGGCAATGCGCTCGACAAGCTCGGGCGACAACGCTGAGGGAATACGGTCCATGCGCGCCTTAATGACGGCCGTTTCTTGATTAGATTCCATGGCATGCTCCTTAAAAAGGATGCGCAATCGGTTACAAAGTGCAGCCCACGACCTCGATTATGGCAAAAATCGGCACTAAAAACGGGAGCAATGGCAGGGAGCGCGATTTTGTGAAGAGGCAGGAAAGGGCCAGAGCCAGGAGTGCGACGGCAAATGCCACGATGCCACCCATAGGGTCGAGCGTGCAAAGCGCGAAGAGCGCCTTGGCATCCCCCATGCCGATGCCCGGGGCGTGGCGAAGGCGCCGCCAGAGCGACTCAGTGAGCACAAGGGCAAGGTAGACGATGACCGCAAGACCGGCGTGGTCAAGCGCTGTGTTCAAACCGAGGTCGAGCCAAACGCCCGCCAACGCCGCCACGGCACATGCGCCGGCAAGCCCATTGGGAAACCGTCGCTCTCGGGCATCAATTGCCACGCCGGCAAAGATGCAAATCCAAAACGGGATATAGACCATCGGACGCCTCCTCGAGCTGCATCGCAAAAGCAAAAACCACCACAAAGGTGCCTGTCCCCTTTGCGGTGGTTTTGGTGGTGGTTATTTGGCGCCTTGCATGACCTCGTCGAGGGTGACGTTTACGGCATGCTGGGTAGGAACCCAGTCGACCTTCAGGAACAGCGCGGCCACCGTGATGGGGATATAGCTGAACATAAAGATCGGGAAGGTAAACAGGTTAGTCACCAGACGCCACTTTTGCGCGCAGTGAATATGCTTGTACTCAAAGATAGTCGTGAGCAGCGCCAGGATAAAGAAGGTCTGGTACATCATGGCAAAGGTCATAATGAGCGACGCGGCACAGGCCTGCATCTCGACTTCGGTAGCCAAAAAGCCGTGTGAGAGTCCACCCACGATCAGGAACGTCGCATTGGCGAGCATCGAGATGAGCGACAGCAGCATACCCGGGGCGATCGTCATGAACATGTCGTAGGCGGCAAAGCGATGGTAGCGGAACATCGATTTGACAAGATGCTTGCCATAGGTAAAAAAGACCTGGTAGAAGCCCTTGGTCCAGCGCATGCGCTGTTTCCAGGATGCCTTGAACGTCACGGGCTGTTCGTCAAAGAACTCCGCCGGCGCATAGCCAATGCGAATGCCGTGAATGGCGCAGAACGTGGTGAACTGAATATCCTCGGTCAGCGTGTGGAACTGCCAGCCGTGCATGCCCTCGATAACACTGGCGGAGATGAGGTAGCCCGAACCCGAGACAGCGCAAGAAGTCTTGCAGATATTGCGCGCGTTGTTGAGAAAGCGCGCCTCGCGCAAATACCAGGTAGCATTAGCTGCCGAGATCCACGAGCTGCCAAAGTTCTTGGAGTTGCGATAGCTCGTGACCACATGGAATCCCTGGTCAAAGGCATCGTTCATCTTGGACACGTAATCGCGGGATATGACGTTATCAGCATCGAAAATAAAGTAGCCCTCAAACGTGTCGGGATACTCGTTAAGGATGCGGTCAAAACCAAAGTCCATGACCCAGCTCTTACCCTTGCGGGCCAGGTCGTTGCGCTCATAAACGATGGCGCCCGCCTCGCGCGCGAGCTGCGCCGTGTTGTCGGTGCAGGCATCGGCGACCACGAAGACCTCGATAAGCTCGGACGGATAATCCTGGTCCTTGATGGAGCGAACGAGGTTGGCAATCACGGCCTCCTCATTATGCGCCGCGATAAAGAAAGCATAGCGATGGAGTTTTTTGGCCTTAGGAGGCGCGACCTCGCCACGAAGAGCGCCAATGACAAAGAAGACCACCTGGTACA
>USHR01000185.1 GCA_900554495.1 uncultured Collinsella sp. | reverse complement strand
ACGAGATGAGCGCTAGTCTCGTGGGCTCGGAGATGTGTATAAGAGACAGCTGCCATCGTCAGAGAGATTGAGGTGAATATTGCGAGAGCATACACCCTGAGGCTTGTAGTCAAAACTAATCATTGAGATCCCCTCTCAGAAAGAAATTTCAGACGTCTATTATCCCCACCTGGACCGACTTATTATCGCAAGCACCGATTCAACATCCTACGATGCTTGGACTGGCGGGGCAAGATTAGCAGTTCGCACCCTGTACGTGGACCATGCGCTTCTCCCGATACATATTGTGGTCGGCGACGCGATATACATCGGCCAGCGTATTTCCAGCCGTCTCGACGGTCGCCACGCCAATCGATGCGCTGACCGTCAGGGTCTCATCGCTTACCGCGGCAAGACCGAGACGAAGATCCTGTTCCAGCCCGAGCGCAGACTCGTTGTCAGTATGGGGGCAAACCAGCAAAAACTCGTCGCCGCCAACGCGCATCGGCAGGTAATCCGCACCAGCCACCCGCCGCAGCACGGACGCCGTCCGTCGCAGCAGTTCATCCCCCATCTCGTGACCATAAATGTCGTTGGTCCGCTTGAGATAATTACAGTCCACCATAATCACGCTCACTGGCAAGTCCTCGTTTACCAGGCTATCTCCACGCGATTCCAGATAGTTGCGGTTGCGAAGCCCCGTCAGTTTATCTTGGTATGACAGCTCCTCGGCATGCTTGACCATCGATATGTTGTGCGTCGCCACGACGACCGAATCCAGGCGGCCTTGCTCATCGCGATGCTGGGGGACAACCTGTAGCGAGTACCAAGTGCCTCGGCAATCTCGCACCTCAGCAGCCAAGTACGGTACGCCCTCCATGCGTTCACGAAGCGTACTTATATCTACGAGCCCCACAACCGCTTCGCGGCTTTCGGGGCTCACGATATCCCGGCAGACCGTGTCCATAAAGTCATATGCCTCGCTATGCTCGGCAAACATCTTCGCTATCGCCGGCGACATATTGATTCCCTCGATCTCGAGGGTGTCAAGATGCAAAAGGAAGGTCGAATCGTAGATGGCGCTTATGGCATTGATAATGCCGAGCTGTTTATCCTTTTCGACCAAATTGCGGTGGTCAGCGATATTTCGAGCCAACAGTACCACGACCCAAAACGCAAGGCACACCAAGACGCCGACGGCGACAAATGAAATCCTGTCAGACATGACCTCAGATTTGGGATATAGCGCAAACAGGCGGTAGTCCTTATATGCCGCACGCACGGCGTACCATTTGTCTCCTCGATATTCGATGGGCGTCAGGCCGTCGTCTTTCCACTCAACCCCTGCGCTGGTGAGGAATCGGGCGAGCGACACATCGGCATCGGCACTGTTAGATGAGACAATCTCCGCATCCTCCATAACAAGCACCATGGGACTTTGGTGGAAGGTGTTGTTCGCAAGCACATCAGCTATGGAATATGAATAGTCGTCCGCCGTATCGGAAACAAGTGAGCGGTATGCCAGGGCAACGCCGTCGCCATACGGGACAGCACAGACGGCAAAAACGACACCACGACGCTCAACGACAGTTGAGTAGGTCACTTTGGAACCTTGATACATCGATGCGACCGGCGAACAGGCCAGCTCCTCTCGCCACAACATGAGCGGATCGCGACCATCGATGTCGTAGTGGGCAGCCATATGGCCATCGGAGTCCATGACCATCAGCCCCGAAAGGTTCTCGGCATGGACAAATTGCTCGATAAGGTCGTTGTTAACCTCAACGCGATCAGAGGACAGGAACGTCGCAAACGATTCGACCGCGGCGAGTAAATCGTGCGTCGTCTCGATTTTTCTCCCCTGTTCGTAGCGGTCATATTTTTCGCAAGCGTTTTCCAAAAACGCCATGGTTTCTTGGCCAAACCCAAGCGTTTTTTCGAGGCAGCGATGGGTTCCAACCGCATACAACAGGCCTAATAAGACAGCGCTGACAATAACGCTGACAGCTATGACGGTCAGAGTCTTTCGACGCAAGCGGTGTTTGTCATTTGTCATGATTCCGCTCCTTGCCCGCCCGTCGTCGCTCCTGCCTTGTAATTGTCCACAATGCGCTCTATCGTGCCGTCTCGATCCATGTCGAACAGCGCGGTATTGAGGTTTTTGACGCACTCTCCCTCATAGGCAACATCAAATGCAACGCCCAGGTCAACCGTCATAACGTTGTCGGCAAACACACGATAAACGCCGGGATACTGGGCGACGAGTCGATCAAGCGATTGAACGTCCGCCATCCAACAGTCGACATACCCTTTGGCGAGGGCGGCTTTGCAGAGTTCGGCAGAACCATACGATTTGATTTGCACGTCCGGCGAGATTTTCAGATCCCCTGCGAGCAATCGGCGTTCACTCACCGAGCCCGCAATCACCGCAATGGTCTTGCTTTCATCGAGATGCGCCAAGGAATTGATGCCACTCGTTTTCTTGGCGGCAACCGAAACCGTCACGGTTAGATACGGCTCGGTCCAGTAATACTTATCCTCGCGATAACAGGGAGAATAATCACACCACAGGCAATCGATATCACCGTTTTTGAGCAGCCGGTCGCGATCGTTCCAGTCAATATCGACAAACTGTGGCTTGATCCCCACGCGTTTGCAGGCCTCGCGGGCGATGTCGATATCGATACCGGCGTAATCGCCCGTGGTATCGATATACACATAGGGGTCGTTATCCGTAACGCCGATTTTGAGTACCGGGAGATCTTTGTCGCCTTCATTCGAGGAGGAAGAACTGCTTCGAACGGTATACGTCAGGGCGCCCGCACAGACGGCAACAAGGAGTATGAGCGTAAACGAGACGATGGCGGCTCGCTTGATGCGTCCGGGCACGCGCCTCCCTTCATCGAAACAGCAGTCGGATTTCATTTTATACCCGGGGCTGATGCGGCAATAAAAAAGCGCCTCGCCCAAGATGGGCAAGGCGCCAAAGGTTGAAATGCATCCGCAAGCGGTCGAATTAGGTTAGCCCTACTCGAAGTTCAGCTGCTCCAAGCGATCGAAGACCGTGTCGATGCGGGTGAGGAAGTCCCACGGATCAAAGATCTCGTCGAGTTTTTCCTGGCTAACGGTGCAGCGCGGATCGGCCTCGAGACGCTCCTTAAAGGTGGGGCCGGAGACACAATCCTGCACCTCGTGCCAGGTGGCCATGGCGTTTTCCTGCACGATAGCGTAGGCGTCCTCGCGGGTGATGCCCGTATCGACGAGGGCCAGCAGGACCTTGGAGGAGAAGATGAGGCCGCGGGTCTTGTTGAGATTGGCCATCATGCGGGCCGGATACAGCTGCAGGCCGTCGATAACGCGAATGAGGCACTGGAACATATGGTCAAGCGCGATGAAGCTATCGGCCTGGGCGACACGCTCGGCGGAAGAGTGCGAAATGTCGCGCTCGTGCCACAGGGCAACGTTGTCAAAGGCAACCTGAGCGTTGGACTTCACGACGCGCGACAGGCCGCAGACCTTCTCCATGGTGATGGGATTGCGCTTGTGCGGCATGGCGGAGCTGCCCTTTTGGCCCTTGCGGAAGGGCTCCTCGGCCTCGAGCGTATCGGTCTTCTGCAGGTTGCGGACCTCGGTCGCGATGCGCTCGCAGGTGGCCGCCGTAGTGGCAAGCACGCCGGCAAGGTAGGCGTGGTGATCGCGGCTGATGACCTGCGTGGACAGCGGATCGTGGACCAGGCCCAGGTGCTCGCAGACGTACTCCTCGACGAACGGCTCGA
>USHR01000184.1 GCA_900554495.1 uncultured Collinsella sp. | reverse complement strand
CCGTGCGCGAAGGCCTGTCCTACGGGCGCCTTGTTCTTTGATCCAAAGAACCATCGTATCGGCGTCAACGAGGACAACTGCATCGGCTGCAAGAGCTGCGTCATGGCCTGCCCCTTTGGCGCCGTGAGCGTGGCGACCACGCAGGTCCCCGTCTTGATGGGTGACGTTCGCGTGGGTTCGCAGACCAAGAGCTTCGTGCTCAAGTGCGACCTGTGCGTGGACCGTCCCGGCGGTCCGGCGTGTGCCGAGGCGTGCCCGACCAAGGGCCTCACCCTGGTAGACGAGGAACGTTTGGCAGAACTGACTGCCGAGCGTGCCCGCGCCACCATCGAAAACGAGGCGTAGGCGGGCGGCCATACAAGCCCAATGATTGTCAAATAAGTACCGAGCATTCGGTAGCAGAGAAAGGAAGGAGGGTGTCATGGAGAAGCATAAAGTGATCTGCCCGTACTGCGGCGCCGGTTGCCAGTTTAACCTCCTGGTCCAAAACGGCCAGGTCGTGGGCACCGAACCGCTCAACGGCATCACCAACCAGAGCGAGCTGTGCCTTAAGGGCATGAGCGGCTACGACTTCATCAACGACACCAAGATCTTGACTCCTCGCGTACTGCACCCGATGATCCGCCGCACTAAGGGCGCGGATCTTGAGCGCGTAAGCTGGGACGAGGCACTGGATTTCACCGCATCTAAGATGCAGGCCATAATTGACGAATATGGTCCTAACGCTGTCATGACCACCGGCTCTTCGCGAGGCGGCGGCAATGAGGCGAACTACGTCATGCAGAAGTTTACGCGTGCGTGCATCGGCACCCACAGCGTGGACAACTGCGCCCGTACTTGACACGGCCCTACTGTCCTCGGTCTGATGGACACGGTTGGTTCAGGTTGCATGTCATGCTCCATCCCCGGTATGGAGGATGCGGGCTGCATTTTCCTCTTCGGCTATAACCCTGCCGATTCGCACCCCATCGTCGCAAGGCGTATCGTGCGAGCCAAAGAAAAGGGTTGCAAGATCATCGTCGCCGATCCGCGCCATATCGAAACTGCGCGTATCGCCGATCTCTACCTTCCGATCAAGAACGGTTGCAACGTTGCGTTCCTCAACGCCTTTGCCAACTGCTTGGTCAACGATGGCCTCTACGACAAGGAATTCGTCGCCGAGCACACGAACGGCTTTGACGAGTGGTGGGAGACCATCAAGAACTACACTCCCGAATCCGTACAGGACATCACGGGCGTCGAGCCTGCGTTGATCCACCAAGCTGCCGAGATGTACGCCACGGCGAAGCCCTCTGCCATCATTGGCTGGGGCATGGGCGTATGCCAGCAGAAGCAGAACCTGAAGACGGTGCACACCATCGCCTCCATCGCCTGCGTTGCCGGCCAGATCGGCAAACCCAACTCCGGCCTCGCGCCCGTGCGCGGTCAGAACAACGTCCAGGGCTCCTGCGATATGGGCATGCTGCCCAACCTGTATCCTGGCTACCAGAAAGTCACCGACCCGGCTGTGCGTGCCAAGTTTGCCAAGGCTTGGGGCGTGCCCGAGGAAAAGCTCCCGCTCGAGGAGGGCTACAAGCTCACCGACCTGGGCCACCTGGTCGACGAGGGCAAGGTGCACTGCTTCTACAACTACGGCGAGGACCCGGTGCAGACCGAGCCCGATTCGGCCGGCATGCGCAAGACGCTCTCCGAGCTGGATCTGTTCATTTGCCAGGACATCTTTATGACGCAGACGACCATGCTCGCCGACGTCATCCTGCCCGCTACCTCTTGGGGCGAGCACGAGGGTGTCTTTACCGCATCCGACCGTAGCTTCCAGCACTTTGACGCGGCTGTTCCGCCCAAGGGCGAGTGCCGTCACGACTGGGAGATCTTCGCGGACCTGTCTACGCGCATGGGCTATCCCATGCACTACGACAACACCGAGCAGATCTGGAACGAGTGCATTAGCCTGTGCCCCAACTTTGTGGGCGCGACCTACGAGAAGATGGCTCCCGAGGGCGGTTACGCCCAGTGGCCCGTCAAGAGCACCGATGTGAACGACCACGGTACGCCCGACATGTTCGCTGGTGGCAAGTTCACCACCAAGGACGGCCGTGCCAACCTGATGGCGCACGACTGGGAGGCGCCCTCCGAGCTTCCCGACGATGAGTACCCGCTCATCCTGTGCACCGTCCGCGAGGTCGGCCACTACAGCTGCCGCTCGATGACCGGCAACTGCAAGACGCTGGCGCTGCTTGCCGACGAGCCCGGTTTTGTCCGCATGAATCCCGCGGACGCCCAGGCGCGCGGCATCAAGAATGGCGACATCGTCTCGATTCACAGCCGCCGCGGCCAGGTATACAGCCGTGCCGACGTGAGCGATCGCATCAACAAGGGCACGGTCTACATGACCTACCAGTGGTGGATCGGCAAGTGCAACGAGCTGACCATTCACAAGGTCGACCCGGTCTCGCATACGCCCGAGGACAAGTTCTCCGCCTGCCAGGTCGACGCTATCGCTGACCAGGTCTGGGCCGAGGGCGAGGTGGAGCGTCAGTACACCGAGCTCAAGCAGGCTCTGGTGGACGCCGCCGCTCCCCAGGACGTTGAGCCCGGCGCCGCCAAGTTCGACGACGAGACGCACGTGAACCAAATCGTGTAGTCCCGTTCTCGTTGGCTATTTGGGCCGGGCGTCCCGTACGTTCGGGAGCCCGGCCCGTTATTTTGAAAGGAAGTGGGGATGAACCGCTTCATCGACATCAACCCGGAGAGGTGCATCGGCTGCGGAACATGCCAGTCCGCCTGTGCCGACGCCCACCGGATGCAGGGTCTTCAGGATACGCCGCGCCTGGCGCTCGTGAAGACCGGCGGTATTTCGGCCGCCCTTGCCTGTCACCATTGCGAGGGTGCCCCCTGCGCCGAGGTCTGCCCGGTGAATGCCATCGAGCACGATGGCGACCGCATCCACGTCAAGGAGCAGGAGTGCATCGGGTGCAGGCTGTGCGCCATCGCGTGCCCCTTCGGAGCCATCCATCCCGATGGCACGTCTATCGCCGGTGTCGCAGGCATGTGCGACCCGACGCCTTCGTATCCTAAGTCCCTGAGCAGCCTGCTTACGTGGGCTCCTGGCCAGTACACCTGCGCTGTCAAGTGCGACCTGTGCGCATTCGATCCGGACGGCCCGCATTGTGTGGCGGCGTGCCCCACCAAGGCGCTGACCGTCATGGGCGGCGCGGCCGATCGCGAGCTCGACGAGGCCAAGCGCCTGCGCTCGATCGAAAACGGTCCGGTCGTCGACGTTACCGCTGTGGCCCAGGGCCTGTCCGAGAAAGCAGAAGGGAGCGTAAACAATGGATAGCATGACGCTGTTTATCGCATCGCTTGCCGTCTCGTGCATCGGTGCGCTCGCCTCGGTTCTGCTGATCAAGGCCGATAACGCCGCCAAGACCGCCGGCTGCCTAATCGGCGCCGTCGCCGCGGTGCTTTCGTTTGTGGCCGGTATCCAGGCCGTGCTGGGCGATGTCACGTCGGTCGACACCATCGTGTTCTTCCCGTTTGCCCATTTCCAGCTGCTGCTCAATCAGCTGTCCGGCCTGTTCGTGGCGCTCATCTCGGTGCTCGCGTTTGCCGGTTCAATCTACGGTCTCAACTACTTTGATGAGTACCCGGGCAAAAAGGGCCGCGCCGGCTTCTTCTTTAACACCTTCGTGGCGTCCATGATGCTCGTCATCACCGCCGACAACGTGTTTTGGTTCCTGGTCGCCTTTGAGCTCATGTC
>USHR01000183.1 GCA_900554495.1 uncultured Collinsella sp. | reverse complement strand
CTCCCGCCGGCAGGTTCCAAACGGGATAGCCCCATGCGCGCAGCAGCTCGCGCTCCTCGTTCTTGGTAAAGCCGACCTCCATGAGGGGGGAGCGTACGCCGAGCTCTTCTGCCGCTCGCATGCCAGGGCGGTAGTCACCGCGATCGCTTGCATTGCCGCCGTCGATGACGGTGGGAAAGCCGAGCGACTTGGCGTGGTTGACGATAGCGGTAAAGCCGGCGTGCTTACAGTGGTAGCAGCGATTGGCGTCGTTGCAGGCTACTTGGGGGAGCTGTAACTGATCGACCGAAAGATTGAGCACGGGGAGCTTAAAGTGCGACTCCTCATTGGCTTGCCCGTCAACGGATCGCTCAAACGAAGCCTGTTCAGGCGTGCCGATGAGCGGCGTGGTGAGGTGGACGAGAAGCGTGCTGGCAGGCATGATGCGGGCGCAGACCGCGGCCAAAAAGCTGCTGTCGACGCCGCCGGAAAAGCCGATGGCAACGCGTCCGTATGCCAAAAGCAGCTGCTCGAGCTTTGCGAGTTTGTCCTGAAGCTCCTTTGCAGGTGCGGTGGTGTCTGAAAACATGAATCGATCCTTACCAATATGTACTCGGTCAAAAACTATAATCCTACCGGGCTGCTTGTCATAATACTTCTACCTATGTAACGAAAGTGCAATATGGCATATACGTTATATACAAGTTGCCAAATGCGGTAGAGTTGCGGTAATGCGATAGCGAGAGCCGATGGGGGACCGATATGATCAAGGCTGTAATTTTTGACATGGACGGAACGCTGGTCGATACCGAGCGTTTGGGCATTAAGGCATGGAAGGCGGGCGCTGCCGAGCTGGGGGTCGCGATTGATGAAGCGCTGATCCATCAGTTTATCGGTCGCACCCTACCCGATGTCATGGACATCCTTGATAAGCATTACGGTAGCCACGAAACCACCGAGGCGGTCTATGCCCGCCACAAGGAGATTCGCGATGAGATGGTCAAGACCGAACTGGAGCTTAAGGCCGGCGCCGCCGAGTGCATAGACGAGCTGCTGGCTGCGGGCTATCACGTGGGCCTTGCGACGTCGTCGCGCCTCGCTACGGCCGAACGCAACCTTAAGATGGTCGGCCTCTTTGACAAGTTTGAAACGGTGACCTGTGGCGAGGACGTTGTGCACGGCAAGCCCGACCCCGAGATGTATCTGCTTGCCTGCGAGCGCGCGGGCTTTGCCCCCGAGGAGTGCGCCGTGGTCGAGGATTCGCGCAACGGCTGCGTCTCGGGTATCACGGCCGGCTGCCATGTCTTTGCTGTGCCCGATATCGTGCCGCTGCCGCAGGACGTGGTGGATGGCTGCGAGGTCGTGCTCGACACGTTGTTCGATCTGGCGGCGGCGGTCAAGGCCGCACGCTAGACAATTGCGGCGTTGAAGCGAGCGATTGCCCACGTTTGCGTTTAAGCAAAAGAGGTCCGGCAATGGTCGGGCCTCTTTTGCTTAGGCGGAGTTTTGGCATACTGGCCGACGTGCTATAGATACGCGCCCAGGTTGATGGCCGTGGCGTCGGTCTGGGTGCTTGCCTGGGTGCTGGCGCGCTCCAGTAGGAACGGACGTACCAGTTCTTGGCGGTTGATATCCTCGGCGGCCGTGACTGCGGTGACGGTGCGCGCTGCAGAGCCGACGCGGATATGCTTGGTCTTTATCGGGACCTTGTTCTCGATTTGCTCCATCAGCAATTGGACACCCTTGCGGCCAATTTCGTAACCCGGCGGTGCCACCGTGGTGAGGGGGACCGACCCGCTCCAAGCGAGTGGGTTGCCGTCGCATCCGGCCACGCGAACCTGCTCGGGGACGGAGATGCCTTTGTCGACCAATGCCGAGATAACGCCCGAGGCCAACACGTCGGTCAGGCCGACGACAAAATCGGGGCGTTCGTCGGCAGGGCGCCCGGCAATCTGAGCGCCAATGCTGTAGCCGTCGGCTGCGGTATTCCACTCTCCGGCGTCAATGACTTCAATTTTGATATCGGGATGCAGGGCGAGGGCCTTGTGAATGCCAAGTACGCGCAGGGTGAGCTGCATGAATGCCGCTCTGCCCACAACGGTGATATGGCGTGTGCCGCGGGCGATGGCGAGCTCGGCGATGATGCGGCCTTGTGCCTCGTTGTCGGCCGCTACGTAGTAGCCGGGCTCGGAGCAATGGATGTCCAGGTGGACAATCGGCACGGGCATCTTGGTCGTTGCGGGGTGCCAGTCGGGGGACGCCATGGGCTGAACCATGACGCCGGACATTTGCGTGCCCATAAAGTAGCGCAGGTAATGGTCCTGGAGAATATCGTCGTTATCGGCGTTGGCGATGAGCAGGTCGTAACCGTGCTTGCGGGCCTCGTTATGGGCGCCGCTGGCAATTTGGAGCGAAAAACCGTGGTCGAGACGGGGGAGCACCAAGCCAAAGGACTTGGTGGCGCCGCCCGCGAGCTGACGGGCGCTTTGGTTGGGCAGGTAGCCAAGGCGATTGATGGTCTCGTTGATGAGTTTGAGGGTCTCGGGGCGCAGCTTTTCGGGATGGTTGAGCGCGTTGGAAACCGTGCCCAACGAAACCCCGGCCTCGCGCGCGACGTCGCTGATTTTAACCTTTGCCATAACGGCCCCTTTGATGCGTTTCAAGTACAAGCCAGATTGTAGCATCGCCCGCCTCTGAGGTGTCAAAACCTGCCAATTAGGGACAGGTTTATTTTGGCAGGTTTTATCTGGGCAAACGCCGTTACCAGCGCGACCACCACGAAGGGGGCAGGCACCTTTGTGGTGGTTTGAGCTGCCCGGGCCTTCAATTGTCTCGATCTGTAACATCTGGGCGGCAGAACCGGCTCTACCTGTTACAGATCGAGATCTTTCGTCGGGATAGGCCGCCGCCTCGGTCCAAACCACCACAAAGGTGCCTGTCCCCATCGTGGTGGTTTGGGCATGTGTGTATCGAGTGGTATCCAAGTTAAGATACCACTTCTGGTATATCAGCTTGCGCTTGCGTGAGTACAATACTCGAACGTTATACGTCTCAGCGCCTTCCGTGCGTGGACGTCTTGCAGTCACGCGAACGAAGGGATTTATCCTATGTGCGGAATTGTTGGCTACACCGGCTCTGATATTGCAAAGAACATCCTGGTCACAGGCCTTAAGCGCATGGAGTATCGCGGCTATGACTCCTCGGGCGTCGCGCTCGAGGTGGGCGAGGGCGCCGCGGCGCACCTCGACGTTATCCGCCGCGTGGGCAAGGTTGCGGGTCTGGAAAGCGAGCTTTCCAATATCGATAGCGACGCAACCTGCGGTATCGGTCACACCCGTTGGGCCACCCACGGCAAGCCTTCCGTCGTTAACGCTCATCCCCACACCAGCTGCGACGGTCGCATCGCCATCGTCCACAACGGCATTATCGAGAACTTCGCCGAACTGCGCGAGGAGCTGGAGGGCCGCGGCCATCACTTTAAGAGCGAGACCGATACGGAGGTCTTCGCGCATCTGATCGAAGAGGCCTATGCCGAGACGCACGACCTGATGGCCTCTGTGCGCGAGGCTTGCACCCACGTGGTGGGCGCCTACGGCCTGGCCGCCGTGTGCGCCGACGAGCCTGGCGTAATCGCCGTTGCCCGCAAGGACTCCCCGATTGTGGTCGGCGTGGGCGAGACCGGCTCCTACGTTGCCTCCGACGTCATCGCGCTCATCGACGCCACCCGCGATGTCGTGGTGCTCGAGGACGGTCAGTTTGCCAAGCTCACGCCCGCAGGCGTCGAGT
>USHR01000182.1 GCA_900554495.1 uncultured Collinsella sp. | reverse complement strand
GGGCGTTTAGCTCAGGGGGAGAGCGCTTCCCTGACACGGAAGAGGTCAGAAGTTCAAATCTTCTAACGCCCACCAAATGTTCGCAGCTCAGAGGCTATGTCCTCTGGGCTGTTTTGTTTTATGCCGCCAAATCCGCTGGCAGCTCCAACCGCCCAAACAACCACCCCGCCCATGCGCAAAACCGCGTCAGCGACCCAAGCGCCTATCCCGGCTGACCCCGCAGTCAATCAAAACCGCCCCAATAGCCACCGAGGCCGAGACCAACGCGTCTCGAACCCATCTGAGCCGCAGCTTCTCGGCAAAACGCCACAACGTCCACACCCTGCGGTATCCTTGAGTCACTTGCACCTGCAGCACCAAGGAGCCGCCATGCGCACCGAGCTCGATGTCCCCTTTTCGCACAAAGAAGAAGCCAAGGCGCTGGGCGCCAAATGGGACCGGACCAAGAAGATCTGGTATGTACCCAGCGGCGTCAACCCCGAGCCCTTTGCCGAGTGGCTGCCCGGTGTTGACCGATCCGACCCCTCGGCGCCGTATATATATCTAGTACTGGGCAAGCGCGAGTGCTGGAAGTGTCACAAAGAGACCTCGGTCGTGGCCTTCGGCATTCCCTATCGAACCGATAACGACGAGAGTATCGCCATCGCGCACGCGCCCAACGAAGCCGGGCACATTGCCATCGACACGGCCAACGCCAACGCACTCGCCATCGTGCCCGCTCTTGGCTGCGTGCCGGGCGAGATCCGCGACTACCTTCATAAGCGCTGCGGCTACAAGCCCGTAGGCGCGCGAGCCTCCAAAGCCCCGTCGCTCGGCAACACGTGCACCAGTTGCGACGTGCTGCAAGGCAGCAGCTATCTGTTCGAGGAGCCCTCGTCCCCGTTTGCCCTCACCGCCATCAACAAGCTGCCGGCACTGGAGTTTGTGCGCGTCGAAGTTGCCGGCGTCTTTGGCGTCCCGGCCACGCGCACCGACTTTGACCAGGCGCTCTTTACCTGGGCACGCGACCATCACGCCGAGTTCCACAAGCAGCTCGGTGAGGGGATTTATTTGTAGAGACGAAGAGGCCTTCACAGCCAGCTCCTCCGCATCACCTATCCCTCGTCGCCGGCGTCGTACACGATATCGAGGCCACAAACAGGGCATTTCTCCGGATACACCGGCATATGAACGCCTGTCCGTTTTCTCACTTCGTCGCTGAGTCTGTCGCGCGCATCGATGAACCGAATGTCGAGACACGGTATTTGCGAGCCGCAGCAAGGACAGGCGACGACAAACGACCCGCAATCAACCTCTACGCTCGGAAACATATTGTTGTCTATAAGGGCACACGGCAGTTTTCCGTACTTTCCCATCGCAATATCGCCTCGCCAGCTCATACACGCTCCCCTCTCGCTATACAAATCAGGAAGAGCATGCACCGGCGGGTGGGCGCGATATTGCATCGCCACGCGATCCGATCAAACAACACGATTGTCAAAGAATGCCAAAGCCAAATACGCTAATACGGCAGAAGCCCCGCCTTTTCACGCTTCTTTTCCGAGCGATCGAACTCAATGCGATGGGCCTCAAGAAACACCGTATTGGGTCGCCACTGACGCTCATTCGGCTGCCTTAGCGTCGCACCCGCAAAGGAAGCGTAGTCGGTCTTATCCAGCAGGTACGATCCGCACAGCCGATATTCGCCGCAAACAGGCTCAAACGAAATCAGGTGAGCATCAAATAGGGAATGAAGATCGCGCCGAAGCAGAATGCCGTTGCTGGCAACCTGCGATTTGGGTCCCGAGTAATTCTCGATATGTGCAGCCTCCAGAGCTTCGCTGACGCCGCAGTCCGACACCGCGCAACGGCCATCATAGGCGGCAACGAGCTGTTTGCGGAACCATTGCTGCCCCAATCGCTCGCGCCTTAACGCATAGCGGACCTTTTCGTCGTCGGTCGTACCCTGTCCGGTAAACTCAATATCGACGGGCATGTGCTTCAGATAACTCATGTCGGGTGCAAAACGAGGGTCCGGTCCGCCTTTATGAACAGGACCGTGCAGAACAAACCATCCGTTTTCGGGCTCGAACCGCTCAACAAACGCAAGGCCGAGCACCTTGTAGCCCACCTCGGTTGCAAATATGACTCCGACTGGAACGCCACATTCCATGCAGTTGAGCATTTTACGGTTGTAATTCTGGTCTCGAAAACCAACGGTACCCGGCGCTTGAACCGAGTACTTAATGACCCACGTACCATCGTCCAAATAGAGCGGAGGCACATCGGTGTAGAAGCTCTTTTTAGAGTTATGGACCGAAAGCGCAAAGATCTTATTGGGATCTTGCTTCACCCGATCCTGGCCCGGCCAGAAGATCCCTGAATCCCGCGTTACGGGAAAGAAGTCCGAGCCAATTCTCAAACGATACTGATACTGAGGGCTATCTTCCTTGGTGTGGTGCGGAAGGCTGGTCCAAACGCCGCCGCGCTGTTCCTCACCCAGAAACCACTCCCATGCCTCAACGTATTCGGAAGGCACGAGACTGCAGGCACGGTCATAGCTTGGTCCATCCATCAACGGAACAGCAAGGTCAATGTCGTTCATCGCCAGCACCTACAACCATACGAACGCGAGTCATGCCCCTCAATAATATGGCCGAGAGTCAATTATTACGAGATCTCATTCCGCGATCGGCACGTCGTTGATGCTCTCGGTTTGCCGTTGGCGCGCTTGTACTCCGCTACCCCACTCCCCTGTATACTGATGTAGCACGTGTTTCATCCGAGCTTGTTGGGCCGGATTGTTCATGGGAGGGTCTTGTGGCTGCTTCGAATCCGCCTAAGGGAAGCGTTTCTTCTTCGTCCATCAAGCCGGTTACGCGCAAGGCCGTGCGTTGCCAGCGCGAGGTCGCTTGGCTTGTCACGCAGGCGGCGGGCAGGCTTGTGGCGACCACTCAGGATGTCAATGCGCCTACGCCGAGCTTTGTGTTAGCGGCGGCGCTAGATTTTGTGCGCCAATTGGAGCTTGCCGCACAGGATGCCAGCGGCCACCTCGACTACCAGAATGTTATGGCGCCCGACCTGCAAACGTTCTGCCACATGGCCAAGTTGCCCGCCGCGCCCAATGCGCTTTCGGACGCAGGCTACATGTTTACGCTTTCGGGCGCGGACCTTATCCGCGACATCTATGCATACTGCAGCGAGCTCGCCGAGCGCCACGTCTTTGACGCGGCAGAAGTCAAACCGGGATATGTCATCAAGCTGGTTCTTAGGCTGTTCTTGATAGACGGGTTCGGGGCCATGCCGGCGTAAGCCGAGTCTTTAGCATCACCGTCGACTGGGCAACAACCGCTTTACCTTAATGAACGCCAATCGAGGGTCGATTATTGGGTCGCCTCGTCCACTAACGCATCTATCCACGCGCTCTGACAGTCGATACTTGCGGTTGCGGCTCGTCACCGGCGCCGTGGGCTCAAGCTCGCCTTGAGCAATGAGCGCGTTGACGCGCGACCTAACCTGGGAAATTGTGAGCCCTGTGTGCTCTGCCAGCTCGCGCGTCCCCAGCTCGCCGTAGTGTTTGAGTGCCGTCACAATTAAGCCCCCGCCATGATCGACCGGCTCGATCTTTGAACGGTAAAGTACGACCTTGAACCGATCGAACCCCGGGCAGAACAGGGGCTCGGCCAGACCATGCGCGCGCATGGCATCGATCATCATCGGGATGCCCGAGCCATTGCCCTCAGCCAGCGAACCTGCGCCATCCGGCAGCGGGACAATCGACATGAGCTTCACAAGCGTCGC
>USHR01000181.1 GCA_900554495.1 uncultured Collinsella sp. | reverse complement strand
CCTTCTCGGGCAAGTGCGTCACGGTGATTATGAGCGTGCTGAGCCGTCGCGAGGCAGTGCAACTGCGCCGCTATACCCGCGAGATTGACCCTGGCGCCTTCATCACCATCGTCGATAGCTCCGAAATCGTCGGCAAGGGCTTCCGCGGCACGAACTAGCCCGGTCGTACCCTTCGAATCATTGAATAAACCGGCTACGTTGCAAATCGGTCATCTTGCGGTATTTGTCCCCACATTGGGCGATAATGATGCCAAAGACATCGTTTGCGATCCAGGTGATTCGCTCTAGATACGAAGGGATGATTTCGATGTTCTGTTCGCAGTGTGGCGCCCCCATGGGCGATAACGACAAGTTCTGCGGCGTGTGCGGTGCCCCTAATACCGAGGTCAAGGCCGCCGGCCCCGCTCCGCAAGCACAACCTCAGCCGCAGGGTCAGCCGTTTGCCCAGCCGCAGCCGCAGCCGTTCGTTGCGCCCCAGCCGGCTATGAACGCGCCCAAGGGTTGCATGGCTCAGGCCTTCAACGACATGCTCAAGGTTCCCGGCGCCTTGGTTCGCGTATGCCAGATCGCCTTTTTGCCGGCGCTGATCTGTGTTGTCTCGGTGCTGGTGCTGTTTATCCCCGTTATCGGCGGTATCGCAGCGGCCATTGGCTTTTTGCTCGCGTACGTGGCAAGCGTGTGCGGTGCTGGCTTTGCTATCGAGTGGGGTCGTGACCTGTCGCTCAAGGACGATAACGGCATGGAGCGTCCGCTGCTGCGCTCGACCTCCTTTGGGCTGGGCATCTTCTCGTCTGTCATTACGAACGTGCTCGGGTTCGTGGCCATTATTCCGGTGATTGGCGTGGTGTTCTCGGTGCTTGAGAGCGCTGTGATCGGTGCCGTTGGTTCGTACTATTACTTCGGTTCGAGCGGCCTCGAGGGCGCACTCATCGGGTCGATGGGTCTGCTTGTCTTTGCCATGATCGTATCGGCGGTGTTGGGCATTTTCTTTAAGATGTTTGGTGACGCTGCCGTGATGCACTTTGCAGTCGCCGGCCGCGTGGAAAGCGCGTTTTCGCTCGAGAAGGTCTGGAAGTCCTATAAGGCCAACCTGGGCAAGCTGTTCTGCGCCTCGATTCTCCCCGAGTTTTTGACGGGCATTGTTTCCAATATCATCACCTGGATTTTCACCGCCATCTTTGGCTTTGTTGCCGCGCTGGGCATTAGCAGCTATGGCTACTACGGCTACTATTCTCGTCCTTCGGGTCTTGAGGCTATCATCGAGGGTGGCGGCATTACGCTCATCCTGTTCCTGATGATCATCGCCTTTGTCACCGTGTTCCTGAATGTGTTTGGCACGATGCTCAAATATCGTGCCGTTGGCTACTGGGCCGCGCGCCATGCCAGCGAGTGGGCCGATGAGGATACCGACGATGTCCTGACGTTCGTGCTCCCGGGTGAGAAGAAGCCTGCTCCTGCGGAGTTCAATCCCACGGCCGCCACTGGTGCTGCCCCTGCGCCTGCCCCTGCCCCGGCACCCGCGCCTGCGCCCGAGGCGACGCCTGCGGAACCCGATTGGAATGCCGTTGCCACGCCGGCGGATGAGCCGGGCGATAATCCTGCTGCCGAAAACAATCAAACCGAATAGTCGGTCGAGGCGCCCTGGGCAACTGAGCCCGGGGTGCCTTTTTCTACTGCGAAAGCAAGAAAATGCCTGGGAAAACGGTTGCAGCAAAATTTCTCGGAAATTGGTCAATGTTGCGCAACAACGTCGCGGCTATTGTTGAGAACATGGTCATGTAAGGTTTGAAGGCGTGCAACGCCTTAGGAAAAGGAGAAGCTTATGTTCTGTCCCACTTGTGGTTCTCCCATTTCGGATGATGCCAAATTCTGCCCCGTCTGCGGTTCTGCCGTCGGTGCCGCTCCCGCTGCTCCTGCTCCGCAGCCCGCGCCGCAGCCTGCACCTCAGCCCCAACCTGCTCCGCAGCCCACGCAGATTCAGCCCGCTCCGGTTCAGGCAGTTCAGCCTGCGCCTCAGCCCCAGCAACAGTACGCCGGGCAGCAGCAGTACACCGGACAGCAGCAGTATGCTCAGCAGCCTGCACCTGCCCCGATGGGCTATGCTCCGATTAAGACCGACCGTGGTGTAATCGGCTGGCTCCTGCTTTCCATCGTGACCTGCGGCATCTATTCATATTACTTCCTCTATTGCCTCGCCCGCGACATCAATGTCATGTGCCAGGACGACGGCGATTCCACGCCGGGTCTGGCAGCATTTATCCTGCTGTCGTTCGTGACCTGCGGCTTCTACGCACTCTACTGGTACTACAAGATCGGTAACCGCCTGCAGGCTAATGCTCCTCGCTATGGCCTGATGTTCCAGGAGAACGGTACCACCGTTCTTATGTGGCAGATCGTCGGCGCGCTGCTGTGCGGCCTTGGCCCCATCTTTGCCATGAACATCATCATCAAGAATACCAATGCCATGGCAACGGCTTACAACGTCCGTCTTGGCGCTCGTGCCTAACGATAAGAGCGGCGTGAACAGCTCCCAGGGACATAAGGGCGCGGCGGAACTCATTCGCCGCGCCCTTTCTTGCATCGGTGTGCTCTTTGTCGCCTGGCTCGCACTCTACCTGCTCGATATTTGCTGCGTGTTTCGCCTGATGACGGGCATCCCTTGTCCGGGATGTGGCATGACGAGGGCCTGGCTGGCAGCACTGCGCCTCGATTTTGCGGCGGCCTTCGCTTATCATCCACTGTTTTGGGTGGTGCCGATTGCGTTTGTGCTCGCGTTCGTGCGCGAGGAGGTGACGTCGAGCAAGCTAAAGCGCGGCATCGACATTGCGGTTATTGTTCTGTGCGTGCTGGTCGTTGCCGTATGGATCGTGCGCCTTATCAACCCGGCAGACGCGGGCCTGCTCTTTGGTGGTCACGCTCCCGCCGGAGTTCCCACCGATATCATCCACTTCGAAACCCCACGCTGGCTCACCATTCTTCACTCTTACCTGTCGTGACGGAGGACGCGCTAGAAAAGCGGTCGACACATAAGCGGGGGCGAACGTTGAGATAACGTTCGCCCCCGCTTTGCTCTAGCTAGGTTGTTATGGGTGGGCGTGACGGCTACTCGTCGCGCTTCTCCTCGTGGCGAGCGGCGGCACGGGCATCGTGAATGCCCTTGATGGCGGCATGGCGGGCGGTGCGGGCGTCGTGCACGGCGTCGCGGGCCTCGGCGGCCGTTGCCTTGGCAGAGCGCAGCTTGGCTGCCAGGTCGGGATTGGTCTCGGCAACCGCGGCGATCGTGGGGCCGTCGAGCTCTTCTTGCGTGGGCTCGGCCAAAAAGTCGATGGCATACTGAGCGGCTACCATGGAGCCCTTGGCGAGCACGCTCTCGTCGATCTTATAGAAGCAGGAGTGCTGGGCATAGGTGGCGCCAATCTGGGGGTTGCGCGTGCCAACAAAGGCGAGCACGCCCGGTACGCGGCGCAGATACTCCGAGAAGTCCTCGCCCGAAAGCGTGCCGCGGTAATGGCCCTCGCCCGCGGGGCCCAAGCACTTGAGCACAGCTTGGCGGCAGCGCTCGCTCGAGGCGGCATCGTTTTCGACCTTGTAGTTGGCGATGGTGTAGTCGGTGAGTTCTGCCTCGGCGCCTAGTGCTGCTGCGGTGTGCTCCACGATGCGGCGCATAAGCTCGGGCATCTCTTCATGCGTCTTGTCGCCATAGGTGCGCACCGTGCCGGCGAGGTACGCCGTGCCGGCGATAACGTTGCGCGCGGTGCCGCCGTGCAGCTCGCCGACGGTGA
>USHR01000180.1 GCA_900554495.1 uncultured Collinsella sp. | reverse complement strand
TAGTCGGCTTGGCTGCGGTTTCTGCGGCGTCATTTGCCGTGCACGAGCTGGTGCACGGTGTGTTTTTTAAGCTGCTGGCGCCTGCGGGCGCGCAGGTGACCTTTGGGGCGAATCGCGAGACGGCGATGATCTATGCCTGCGCCGAGGGCGTTGTGTATTCGCGCCGGCGGTACATGGCGGTTTGCCTGGCACCGACGGCTGTTGTGACGACAACGCTTGCCCTGGGGTTTGCGTTTTCGGGCTATCCGCTGCTGTGCTATCTGGCGGCCGGCTTGCATTTGTCAGGCTGTGTGGGCGACTGGTATTACGTGCGGACCATTTTGCGCGACCGCCGCATTGTCGCCTGCGAGGACACGTCCTTCGGCGTGCGCTTTTTCGGGTGAGGAGATGTCGATGAAGCCGTTGTTGTTGCACGCCTGCTGTGCGCCGTGCTCTCTTGAGCCGGTCCGCCTGCTGCGCGAGGAAGGGTTTGAGCCCACAATCTGCTGGACCAACCCCAATATTCAGCCGCACGATGAATGGCAGCGGCGTTTGGACGAGCTGCGCCGGTGGTGTGCCGATGGCGACATCGAGCTTATCGAGGCGGGGGAGGACCGTGAGCGCTGGGAGGCCGGCGTGGCACCGCTGGGTGCCGATCGGCCCCGTCGCTGTCGTGCGTGCTATGCCCTGCGCTTGGCCGAGGCGTGCCGCGTGGCCCAGGAGCGTGGGTTTGAGTTTGTGGGTACGACGCTCGCCGTCTCGCCGTATCAGTTGTTCGAAACCTGCAATGATGTGTTGGAGCGTCTGGCTGCCGCCCGCGGTCTCACTCCGGTGATTCGCGATTTTCGTCCGTATTACCCCGAGGCGACACGCCGTTCGCGCGAGCTGGGCATGTATCGGCAGAACTACTGTGGTTGCCGCTTCTCGGCTGTCGAGGCGGCCATGGACCGCGCCCGCATCCGCGACGAGCGCAAAGCGTCCAAAAAGTAGTTCATTTGGGACGTCAGCCTGCTAGGATGTAGAGCGGACTTTAGCTATATAAGGAGTATCCGACGTGTCTATGCGTACCGATGATTTTGACTACAACCTTCCTGAGGAACTGATCGCCCAGGCTCCAGCCGAGCCGCGCGACTCCTGCCGCCTGCTGGTGGTGGATCGCAAGGGCTCCCAGGCGGGAACGCCGCTGGAGCACGGCGGTACCGTTGAGCACCGCATCTTCCGCGACATCATCGACTATATCGAGCCGGGCGACGTGCTCGTCATCAATCAGACGCGCGTGATGCCGGCCCGTCTGATCGGTCGTAAAACGGGATCGGGCGGCGTGGTCGAGACCCTGCTGCTCAAGCGCCGCGAGGACGTGGATCCGCTGGGCCATGTTTGGGAGTGCTTGGTCAAGCCGGGCAAGCGCCTGAAGCCCGGTGCTCATATTGAGTATCGCGCCGGTGGCGCCCATGCGCCCGAGGGGGCTCCCGTGGTGCTGACGGCCGAGGTTGTCGACTTTGTCACCGATAGCCGCGGCGGCCGCCTGGTACGCTTTGAGCCGGCCGGTTGCAATGCCGCCGGCGAGCCGCGCGCGCTCGACGAGGCCATCCATGCTGCCGGCCACGTGCCGCTGCCGCCCTACATTACCGATTACGAGGGCGATCCCGAGAAGTACCAGACCGTCTACGCCATGAAGGAGGAGCACTCGGCCGCTGCTCCCACGGCGGGTCTGCATTTTACTCCCGAGCTCATGGCTGCCATCGAGGCCAAGGGTGCCAAGTTTGCCGCCGTCGAGCTCGAGGTGGGTATCGATACCTTCCGTCTGGTGGAGGAGGACGACCCCGCGCAGCACGTGATGCACACCGAGCGCTACCACGTGTCGCAGGAGGTTGTCGACGCCGTGCATAAGGCGAAGGCCGAGGGCCATCGTGTGATCGCCGTCGGCACTACCGCAGTGCGCTCGCTCGAGAGCGCGTTTGACGCGGACGCGCCGGTGTCCGATCCGGCTGTGACGGCGCGCTATTTTGAGGGCCGCGAGGACGGGGCCGACACGCTCGGCCGCGGCGACATCGTGGTGCGCGAGAACGCGACAACGCAGCTCTACCTTATGCCCGGCTCGACCTATCACGTGGTCGACGCGCTGATCACGAACTTCCACGTGCCGCGCTCCACGCTCATGATGCTCGTAAGCGCACTTGCCACCCGCGACCAGATCATGGATGCCTACGCCGCTGCTATCGAAGAACGCTACCGCTTCTTCAGCTTTGGTGACGCCATGCTCATCTTGTAGGTTACGGCGTTTTACAAACGCCGTAACCGGTCGACGCTGCGCGGGCCGCATTTGGACAATCTGACGTTCAACTTCAAGGGCGCGACCAGAAGGTCAGCGCCCTTTCGTTTCACGTCACCTTGCCTCAAATGCGACCCGCTCGCTGTCGTTGCCAAAACACCGGCATTTCTTTGGTTGTCAACAAAACATCGGTGTAGTCATTGGGGACGTTCTTAAACGACTACCTTGCATCAATCTAAATAAGTTGCGGTGAGATAGTTCTTGAATTGGCCTTTTTGGGCTAAACAGGAACTATCTCACCGCAACTGCGTTGAGCGTTTTTTTGGCGGCTGGTTTACTTGCTCGCGAACAGCCAGACTAGGATGATCACCAGGATTGCGGCGACGATGCAGACGATGGCGCCGGTGAATTTGATGCGTGAGTCGCGGGTGCGCTCGCGCACCGCGTCCTCGGTGGCCTCGAGCTGGGCGACTTCTCGCTCGGTCTCGGCGTGTTCGGCTTTGTCTCGGGCCAAGGATCCTGCAAGCGACTCAGTGATCTCTGGATGGTCATGTACCTCGGTCGCCTGCTCGATGATCGACTGTGCATGTGCGGCATCTGCTTGGGCGTTGGCGATGCTTTGCTCTTGGTCGCGGCGTGCCTTGTCCTCGGCGGCGATCTTCTCGCGCAGTTCGCGCTGGCGCGTCGTGGCGGCAGTTTTCGCCGTCTGCAGCTCGTCGCGCGCGGCATCAGCCTCAGTCGTCACGGCTTGGTGCGCGCGTTTGGCTTCGGCAATGGGGGCTTGAGCCTGCTCGACGGCCTGCTCGGCTGCGGCAAGCGAGTGCTCAAGGTCGGCAGTGATGCGCGGGACATCTTCTTCGGCTTTACGCAGGGCATCTGCCGTGTCGGAGATCTGCATCGAGAGCTCGCTGGTGCGCACCGTATAGTTGGCGGGATTTGCCGAGGGATTGCGTTGCAGCTCGGCATACTCATGACGCAGCGTCTCGAGCTGGGCGCGCGTGGCGTCGACGGTTTGTTGTGCGGCGGCAATGCCGGCGTCTCGCTCGGCCTGCACCTTGTCGCGGATGCGCTTGGAATCCTCAAGACGGCGAACGAGGCGGTTGCCGGTCTCGCGCGAGCTCGCCTCGCGGGCCTCCACGGCATCGAGCGCGGCCTTCAGGCGGAGCTCGGTCGCGTCATCCTCTGTCTTCATTTGTTCGAGCTGACCCTTGAGCTCTGCTACTTTGGAAGCATGGACATCGCGATCGATTTCGGCTGCCGCAGCGGTCTTTTGCGCTGTGGCGATCGCCTGACGCTGGTCGGCGACGATCTGCTCGTAGCGGCCTGCGATATCTTGGCGCGTCTCGAGTTCCTCGGCCTGATCGGCAATGCGCTGCTCAAGTTCGGCCAGGTGGGCGCGGGCATCGGCAAGTGCCTTTTTCGCGGCGTTCATCTCGCGCATGGCCGAGGCGCCCTGGGCGATAAAGGTGCCCACGGCGTTCGCGGTGTTCCTGTCTCTTATACACATCTCCGAGCCCACGAGACTAGCGCTC
>USHR01000179.1 GCA_900554495.1 uncultured Collinsella sp. | reverse complement strand
CGAGGGTATTTGGCTCTACAAGGCCACCAGATGCGATTTAAGGCTCTTTTTTGCTCTGCACGCCCTTGGTCCACTCGGCACTGGCTCTCATGGCGTTCTCGAGGGCCTCGCGCAGTTTTTGGTCCTCGATGGGTGCCACTTGGTGCTCGATCTTGACACGCTCGGCATCGCTGAGGTCGGCATGCGGAGCCGGCGGACGCTCGGCCACGGCCGGACGCAGGCGCTCTTTGGCAGCGGGCGGTGTGTGGCCGGGGGCGGTCGTCTTGAACACCAGCCCATCGACGTGCGCGCCGGCGCGCTCCATGCGCGCGCGGATAATCTCGCGCAAAAGCGTCATCTCCTGCGTCCATGAGGGCGAATCGAGGTACACCAGCAGTTCGTTGGACTCGGGCAGGTAGCGCAGGCCCGTCACATGGCGTCCCTCGCGCGTGCCCGAGCACACCGCATTCCAGGCGCGATAGACCGCACGAGATTCCTCTGCAGCCTCCATCTGCGCGCGGCGCTCAGGTGTCGCGGCCGCCAGGATGCGCTGACGCTCGGCATCCAAAAAGCCGCCAAAGGCAACCATTCCGTTCTCGCGCTCGTAATTAGCACGTCTCACCCATGCTCACCACCTTGGCTCGATCAAGCAGGTCATCGGTAAAATACCCCAGATTGGTGGTGGTTATGACTGTCTGGATATCATCACCGATCAGCTGCAGAAAAGCGCCTCGGCGCCCGGCGTCGAGCTCGCTCATCACGTCGTCCAAGAGCAGCAGCGGCGCGGTGCCCAGGATATCGCGCGCCACGGCCACTTCTGCCACCTTCCAGGCAAGTACTAGCGTTCGCTGCTGGCCCTGGCTGGCAAATGAACGGGCCGATCGGCCCGCGACGGAAAACTCAATCTCGTCGCGATGCGGACCCACGAGCGTCACGCCGCGACGGATCTCCTCGTCGGCGCGCTCATCGAGCGCCGAAAGCATGTGCTCATACGCCCAGCCCCTGAGCTCGTCGCGATCCTCGGTGCGAGGCAGGTCGCCAAGCGTGGACACATAGGACACACCGGCGGGCTCGCCGGATGCCACGCGGCCATAGGCGTCACGCACATGGCCCGACAGCCGGTCAAGCAGGGCCAGACGATGCACGAGCAGGGCCGAACCGGCGCGGGCAATAGATTCGTTCCAGGCGCCGAGCATCTCGCGGCAGCACCAGGTCTCCTTGAGCAGGGCATTGCGCTGGGTCACGCAGCGCCCGTAGGCACTAGCCAAATCGGCATAGCGCGCACTCAACTGAACGCCAAAGTCATCAAGTGCGGCGCGGCGCACGCTGGCCCCACGCTTGACCATATCCAGGTGGTCCGGACAAAACAGAACGCTCGGCAGCACCCCGCGCACGCCGGACGCAGCGCAGCGCTTGCCGTTGCGGCTAAACGAACGCTTGCCGTCTTCCACGCTCAGCCCCATGTCCAGCACGCGCCCGTCACCTTCGAGCCTCAGCTCGACCTTGCATGAGCCCACGCCGTCGTGCACGAGCTCGGCTGCGGTCGGATGCCTAAACGAGGCGCCACTCGTCAGCAGCTGCAGCGCCTCTATGAGGTTGGTCTTTCCCGCCGCGTTGGGGCCTGCGAGCACTGTCACGCCGTCGCTCAGGGCAAGGCGGTAACTGTCGAAGCTGCGATAGCGCGCAACGGAAAGATCGCGTGCGAACATGGTCATGGGCAGCGCTAGATGCGTACCGGCATGACCAGGTACAGGTAGTTGATCTTGTCGTAGGACTTGAAGATGCCCGCCTGCGAGTAGCTCTTGAGCTCCAGCGTGATCTCCTTCTCCTTGGACAGGGCATTGAGGCAGCCAAAGATGTAGTGGTAGTTGAAGGCGATGGTGCCCGACTCGCCCTCGGCCTCGACATCGATCGTCTCCTGTGCCAGGTCCTGGTCGTTGGAAATGGAGGACAGACCCATCTGGCCGTTCTCGACGTCAATCTCAAACTTGACGGCGGGGTTGGCGCTCGCGATAACGGCCACACGTTTAAGGGCGGCGTTAAAGGCGGCTACGTCGATCTTGACGCTCGTCACGCACGAATCGGGGATGAGCTGCTTGTAATTGGGATAAACGCCCTCGATGCGGCGCGACACGTAGGTGGTGTTGCCGGCCTCAAAGACAACCTGGGTGTCGGTGGCGCCGATCATGATGGTCGCCTGGCTGGCCATGATGCTCAGCGCGTCGTTGAAGGCGTCGGCAGGCACGTTGAGCTCAAAGGAACCCTCGAGGGTCGAGGTCTCGACCTGCGTATCGCACACAGCCAGTCGGAAGGAGTCGGTCGCGACCAGGCGCACGGTGTTGTTCTCGACTTTCATGTGCACGCCACCCAGGATGGGGCGGGCCTTGTCAGTCGAGGTGACGCGCCATACGCGACTTACCATTTCGGACAGAATATCGGTCGGCAGCTCGACGGCGCTCTCGATAGCGTATGCCGGGAACTCGGGAAAGTCGTTGGCATCGAGTGTGTTGAGGCGGAAAGAGCTCTTCTCGCAGCCAATCAAAACCTGACGCTCGGACAGCTCAAAGGTAACCGGGGCATCGGGAAGGGTCTTGGTGATGTTTGAGAGCATCTTGCAGGGAATCACCATCTCGCCCTCCTCTTCGACATGAGCCGCAATGCGGTGACGAATCGAGATGGTGTAGTTGGAGGTCTGGAATTCCAAGATGCCGTCTTGTGCCTTAACGAGCACGCCCGACAGAATGGGGAGGGTGGATGCCGAAGCGACGCCTTTCATAACGACGCCGATGGCTTGCGTAAGCGAGCTCTGGCTGACGGTGAACTTCATCTTTTAATACCTTTCTATAGATATAAATATCTTAATAATAGTAATAATACTGACGAAACTGTTGATTACTCCTAAAAGTGCAGGTCAGCCCTAAAAAGAGAATCGACAGGAACCTGTGTGCAACCGGGTATGTTTTCCACGTTCAAAACCTGCGCAAAACTTTTCATCACCGCGGCTCGAGTTTTCGACACCTTATAACCGTCGTTTCGACAAGTTTTCAACAGGTGTGTCCATTTACCTACGAGCGCAGTGTAATTTTATCGCGCAGCGACTTGAGGTCTTCGGTGACAGTCCGGTCTTCCTGAATCATCTTCTGAACCTTTTTATAGCTTGTACTGACGGTCGAGTGGTTGCGGTTGCCAAACTCGGCGCCCACGGCCGTCGTCGTCATCTCGCACATCTCGATCGCCAGGTAGATAGCGATATGGCGCGCCTTGGCGATATTGGCGTTGCGGCGAGGCCCGATGAGTTCCTCGTGCGTCACACCGTATTGCTCCTCGATGACGGACTGGACCGTCTGCACATTGATTTTCTTGGCCGATGTGTCGAAGTACTGGTTGGCGATGGCGTCGATGTCGTCAAAGGTGAGCTCCCCGCCCTCGCGCTCGCGATCGCCCGCTTCGCCGGCACAACGCTCGCAAAAGCTCTCGAGCTCGCGAATGTTGGTGCCCGAGACCTCGGCCATGTGTTTAAAGTGCGCGTCGGTCAGATGTCCGCCGTCGCCCCCGTAGGCCGCCAGCAGCGAGTCGTTGCCTGCCTCGGGCGCGGCGGCGATCGTGTTCTCGTAATAACGCTGCAAAATCTTGTACTTCATCTCGTAGCTGGGCTCCGCCACCAGGCACAGCAGACCGGCATTAAAGCGACTGGTTAGGCGCTCGTCCATATTAAGGTCCTTAGGAGCGCGGTCGGCGGCGATCACGACCTTCTTGTTGTTACGGATAAATTCATCCATCAACTGGAAGAAGTAATCCACGCTCGCGCGCTTGCCAATGATGTTCTGGATGTCATCGATGATAAGCACGTCGACGCCGTGGTACGCCTGCATGATGGGGGCGTTG
>USHR01000178.1 GCA_900554495.1 uncultured Collinsella sp. | reverse complement strand
CGTATCTCAACCTTGCTGTTCGGCAGCTGGTAAATCAGCGAAAGATTCCTTTTGAAATTGTGGGTCGGCCCGAAGTTCCCAATGAGGCGACGAGGCGTGCCATGGTGATTGCCGAGGCTCATGAGTTGGGGATTCTGCCGGACGACAGCCCGTCATTCACTAACGCTGATGAGCTTATATCGTTCCTCGATGAGGACTAGCGATGTTTGAGATTAAAGTCGAGGCTCAGTTTAAGGCGGATTACAAACGGACGATGCGCATCCATCCGCAGCTAAAAACCGAGTTTAAGGCGGCAGTCGCAGAGCTTGCAGCTCGCGGCTCGCTTCCCGCGGAATATGGCGCCCATGAGCTTTCAAACCCGGGCGGCAATTACAACGGCCACATCGATTTCCATCTATCCGATGGGTTGGTCGATGTGGTCGTTCTGTACTTGCCGCATAAGACTAATCCTGTGATCCGACTGGTCAGAATGGGCTCGCATGAGGAACTGTTCCGGGGCCCGCAGGGCTGATTGCCGATTTCTAAGTTGCGGTGGAATAGGGATTGATTTGCGGCTGATAAGCCAAAAACAGTCCCTATTTCACCGCAAGTGATGTGAGCGTCCCTAGCGAGTTGGCTGGTAGCGGGGGCAGTAGCTGATGGCTATGGCGTCCACGCCTACATGGGTGGCGATGGTGCAGCCGATGGGGCCGGTGCCGGCGTCTACGTAGTCCTGGCCCGCGAGCGCCTCGTTGACAAGTTCCTGCTCCTCGGCGGCGCCGGTCGTGAGCACGCGCACGCTTGAGCCCGGATGCTCGGCCAAAAATGCGAGGCAATCGGCCATGGTGTTGGCGACGATGCGCTTGGCGCCGCGGCCCTTTTTGATGGCCTTGATCTCGCCCGATTTCCACTCCGGCGAAACGGCCAGGCGAATGTTGAGCATCTGCGTGAGCTGGCCGGCGAGCTTGGGCGCGCGGCCGTTCTTAACGAGGTTCTCGAGCGTGCGGGGAATCAGCAGCAGGTGGGCGTCGGGCAGTGTCGCGCGGATTTGCGCCTCGGTCTCGTCCAGGCTGCGGCCGTCCTCGCGCATGGCCAGCGCGTACTCCACCAGCAGGCCCTCGGCACCCGAGCCGGTGCGCGAGTCGATGCAGCGCACATCGAGCTCGTGGGTATCGGCAACCTGGCACGCGTTGGCGTAGCAGGCAGACCACTCGCTGCACAGCGAGATAAAGATGGCGCTGTCGTGGCCGTCGGCGAGCACGCGGTCAAAGAGTGCCTTAAACTCGCCGGCGCTCGGCTGCGAGGTGTGCGGCAGTTGCTCGGAGCCGGCCATGCGCGTGACGTACTCCTGGGCGGTAATCTGCACCTGGTCGAGCAGGTCCTCGCCCTCGATAATCACATGCAGCGGAATCACGTAAATGCCGAGCTCTTGGGCGCGGGCGGGGGAGATGTCCGACGTGGAGTCGGTTATGATGGCAAAAGACATAATTGCACCTTTCGTTGGGGCGCTTGCGCGCCGCCTTCTGAGAGCAAAGTGCGACAAGTATAGTAGAGTCGTTCCACATTACTAGGTTCAATTGTTGAATAGTCAACAGTTTGAAGTGTCGGTGTGGAAATCGTCAACTGGGGAAGAGGAATGCCGATGGGGGCGTTGGAGATAGGCAAACGGCCGGTCGTGCTGTTCGATTTTGACGGCACGGTGGCCGATACGGGCCGGGCGGTGATGACCTCGACGCATAAGACGCTGGCTGCGCGCGGGTTTTCGGAAGCGCAGATGGGTGACTTGCGCCGTATGATCGGGCCGCCCCTGTGGAAGAGCTTTCACGACTTTTATGGCTTCTCCCGCGAGGAGTCGCTTGTGGTGGCCGATGAGTACCGCGCCTTTTTTGATGAGCTGGGACCGGAGGAGTATCCCGTGTTTGACGGGATCCCTGAGTTGCTCGACGGGTTAGCCGCCCGGGGCAAGCGTATGGCCGTGGCGACGTCGCGCATGGAGGCCAAGTGCATCGACATGGTGCGTGAGCTCGGGCTCTCTCAGTTTGAGGTGGTGGTTGGCATGAATCCGCCGCAGGGTCGCGAGACCAAGGCCGATTCGGTCCGCGATGCCTTGGCGGCGCTCGGCGCGACGGCCGACGATGCCGTGATGATCGGCGATCGCTTTAACGATGTGGAGGGCGCGCACGCGATGGGCGTGCCGTGCATCGGCATCTATTCGGGCGCGGCGGCGCCGGGCGAGCACGAGGCGGCGGGTGCCGATGCGGTGGTGCACTCGGTGGCCGAGCTTGCTAAACTTTTCGCTATCTAATGACGTAATGTGAGGGGCGGGCGTGCCCGCTGCTCATTGGTAAGGAGGTCGTCCATGAATCAGGTGGAGCAGAGCGTTGCCGAGTATGTCGACAAGGTCTGGGAAGATGTCGTCGCCGATATCGAGCAGCTGGTGAGTTATCCGTCTGTGGCCGTTTCTGCCGATGCAGAGCCCGGTGCGCCGTTTGGCCGCCCGGTCCGTGACGCACTCGATTGCGCGCTCGGCATCGCGCAGAAGCTCGGCTACCAGACGAGCGACGACGAGGGCTATGTGGGCATCGCCGATATTCCGGGCCGCGGCGATAAGCAGCTCGCTACTATCTGCCATGTGGACGTGGTGCCTGCCGGCCCCGGCTGGAATACCGACCCATTTGCGATGGAGCGTCGCGAGGGCTGGCTGCTCGGCCGCGGCGTGATCGACGACAAGGGCCCGGCGGTGCTGTCGCTCTACGCTGGCGCTTATCTGCTCAAACACGGCATTGTGCCGCGCTATACCTTCCGCGCGCTGCTGGGCTGCGATGAGGAAGTGGGCATGTCCGACGTTCACCATTATCTGGAGAACCACGCAGACCCCGACTTTCTGTTTACGCCCGATGCCGAGTTCCCGGTCTGCAATGCCGAGAAGGGCCAGTTTGGGGCGACGTTTGTGAGCCCCAAGATCGAAGGCGGGCGCATTGTGTCCTGGAGCGGTGCCGAGGCGAGCAACGCTATTCCGTCGCAGTCTATCTGCGAGCTCGCGATTGCCGCCGATGAGCTGCCGGCGCCCGTTGAGAACGCCGACCGCCTGGAGATCACAGCACTCGATAACGGGCATGCGCAGATTTTCGCCCACGGTATTGGCGGTCATGCCTCGATGCCTGAGGGAACGATCAATGCCGTCGGCCTGATCGTGGCGTATCTGCGTGAGGCCGAGGACGCGTTTGGTGCACGCGACGAGCGTCTGCTGACGCCTGCCGAGCACGAGTTCGTCAAGTTCCTGGCCTTTGTGCATGCGGATGCCTATGGCCGCGGCCTAGGTATCGATGCAACGAGTCCGGCGTTTGGCCCGCTTACCTGCAACGCTGGAGTCATCCGCGTGGCGGATGGCCATATTGAGCAGGTCATCGACGTGCGCTTCCCCGACAGTACGAGTGCCGATACCATCCGCGAGCAGCTCGACCCGCTCGTGGGCCGTTTTGGCGTGACGTGCCAGCTGGGTCGCGCTAAGGTGCCGTTCTCAGTCTCTGCCGATGATCCGGCCGTGAAGGCGCTTATCGATACCTATAACGAGTTCACCGGCAAGCATGCTGAGCCCTTTGCCATGGGCGGCGGCACGTACGCGCGCAACTTTGCCCGCGCCGTCTCGTTTGGCCCCGAAGAGACCGGCCTGGAGCTGCCCGCGTGGGGCGGCCAGATGCACGGCCCCAACGAGTGCGCCAACGAGGAACAGCTCAAGCAGGCGCTCAAGATTTATATCGTGGCGATCCTGCGTTTGAATGAGCTGGAGCTTTAAGGTTGCGCGGTTTCCCAATCTAAGTTGCGGTGGAATAGTTCCTAGAAGGGGGTGCGGACAGAAAGTTGGACCGCGGGGCGGTCCGGACTGGAGGTCCGCA
>USHR01000177.1 GCA_900554495.1 uncultured Collinsella sp. | reverse complement strand
GAATTGGAGAGAACGCTCCCGCAAACTGCCTCTTGACAACTTATAGGAGCGTCGGGTTTGTTGAAGCTAATGTATCGGGTGCTCAGGATTTCCAATAAAGCCTACTCACTTAGCCAGCATGCAGTCAAAATAGAACGGTCGCGAGCTCATTAGGCTCCATTGGGACGGCTTATCGTGCATTTTCGCGCAGCTGCGGGTGCAGACGCCCCATCCCAAATTAGCTACCCTAGTCATCGTCGACGGCAAAGTCGCGGAGGTCGAGGCCTTCGCGTTCGGCTTGGGCTAGGAGCTCTTGGAGCGACTCGTCCTCAATATCCATAACGTCGAGCATGGCGGCCGGAAAACCCACGTCGGCCGCACTCCCCGCGCGGTCGAGCAGACTCTCGCGCAGCTGGTCTACATCAACGTCGATCTTCATAGTGCAACCTCCTATCGGGCCACCTCGCCTGCATGTGCCGCATGTCCTAAATGGGGTGCAATAAATCCTAGATATCGCCACAATAAAACAATAACCATCAAGGGGGTTCGGACAATGGACAAGCTCGATGCCATGACGGCACAAGTCAGAGATTTTTGCGATGCGCGCGACTGGCGCAAATATCACACGCCGAAAGAGCTCGCCATCGGCATGGCAACCGAATCCTCAGAACTCCTTCAGCTCTTTCGTTTTATCAGCGACGAGCGCATTGCCGAAATGTTCGAAAACACCGAGCAGCGCCAAGCCATCGAAGATGAAGTTGCCGACACACTCCTTTTCCTCCTGCGTTTCGCTGATCTAAACGGAATCGATCTCCCGGCCGTGCTCTCGTCCAAGCTCAAACGCAATGGCGAGCGCTACCCCGTCGACGCATCATCCAACGAATACAGAAAGGCGAACCACCATGAGTAACGAGTTCGCCCTTCGTCAGTGCACACTTCCCCTACCCCAGCCCTTTGAGACAAGTAAATCGTTGCAGGATTTTGGCACGCCAAAGCCCGGAGCTCACCATGACGAAAGCTGGCCTGTTCTTTACATCCTGACCAACAGCAAAAACAAGACTGCCTACATCGGCCAAACAACCAACTACCAGCGGCGCATGAAACAACACGCTGCAAACGTGGACAAGGACTTCGACCGGACCCTTCTGATCGACAACCCCACCTTCAATCAATCTGCGACGTTCGAGTTTGAAAACAGGCTTATCGAGCTGTTCTGTGCTGACGAAAAATACCAGGTAACCAATGCCAACAATGGCTATGCCCAGTTCGATTACTTTGAGCGGCCCCAGTATCGCCAGAAGTTCCGAAACCTCTGGACAAAGCTTCGCGAAGAAAACTACGCGATTCATCCGATTGAAGAACTCGAGAATACCGACCTGTTCAAGTTCTCGCCCTTTAAGACGCTTACGCCTGACCAATACGAAACGATTGAGACGATTAACAAGCGGCTCGAACAGGAGCATGAGGACATTAAACACGGCGGCCCCAAGAAAGAGCGCGTAACCGTCGTAAACGGCGCTCCGGGAACAGGCAAAACAATCCTCGCCATCAGTCTCATGTTCAAAATCAAAAATGAGCCGAACCTTTCCGGCCTGCGGGTCGGCTTCGTAACGCCCATGGAGTCTTTGAGCAAGACGCTCAAAAAGCCCACGCACTTCCTTCCCGGGTTAAAGCCCAGCGATATCCTGAGCCCCAGCGATGTCACCAAAAACGATCGGTATGACATCTTGCTTGTCGACGAGGCACACCGACTGGGCAACTACTTGACCGCCGGCGCCGGCATCGGAGCTTTTTACAACACCTGCGATCGCCTCGGCCTTCCGCACACAAGCAACCAGGTTGATTGGATATTCAAATGCTGTGACAAGGCGTACCTGTTCTACGACCCCAAACAGCAGGTTCGCGCATCCGGACTCAATCGAGACGGCCTTGAGCAGCGACTCAATCAGCTCGAAGAAGCGGACATTGAAACTGAAGAGTTCAGCCTAAGCACGCAAATGCGCGTGCGCGGTGGTGACGAACACCTCGATTTTGTCTATGACTTACTCGGCAGCAAGGCGTACATGCACGCCGGCATGATGTTTGATGAGCTCTTTGCCTCGCAGCCCTACGACTCGCGATCCGGCGACCCGAACAGCGATATCCCCAGGTACCAGTTTGGCATCGTCGACCGATTTGAGGATTTCTGTTCTCTGCAGCAAAAGAAGGAAAAGGAAGTTGGCCTGTCTCGAATGACGGCCGGTTTTGCCTGGAAATGGGAAACCAAGAACAATAAAGATACGTTCGATATCGTTATCGAGGGCATCCCCAAACGTTGGAACTCGAGCCAAAAGGATTGGGTTAACTCGGCAAACGCCGTCAATGAGGTTGGGTGCATTCACACGGTGCAGGGCTACGACCTCAACTACGGCTTCGTCATTCTGGGGCCAGACATTTACTACGACACCGATAAAGGAGCCGTCTGCGTTAACAAAGCGGACTTCAAAGATGCCGTCGCCAAGAAAAAGGCGAGCGATGATGACCTGCGAAAGATCATCGTCAACGCCTACTACGTCCTCATGACGCGCGGCATGCTTGGAACGTTTCTTTATGTATGCGACCCGGCGCTCAAGGAGTATTTGTCACGGTATATCCCGGTGATATAGGCTGGCACCAAGTATTCCATGTAACCATCCTGTAAATCATAGCGGCGCAGTCGAGTTTTACCGTGATGCGGTCGCGCCTGGCGCTCCACTGTGCTAAAGTATCCCGAACGTTCAAACGACTACGAGGGGGAACTAGAAGATGGCACGTGTGCACAACTTCTCAGCTGGCCCGGCCGCGCTGCCTACAAGCGTGCTCGCCGAGATCGCCGACGAGATGATGGACTACTGCGGTTGCGGCATGTCCGTGCTCGAGATGAGCCATCGATCTAGCATGTACCAGCAGATCATCGACGACGCCGAGGCAACCCTGCGCCGCCTGCTGAGCATCCCCGACAACTACCGTGTCCTGTTTTTGCAGGGCGGCGCCACGCTACAGTTTGCGGGCATCCCGATGAACCTCATGCGCCGCGGCCGCGCCGGCTACGTCGTGACCGGCAACTTTGCCAACAAAGCGTACAAGGAGGCCGCCAAGTACGGCGAGGCCGTGCTGCTCGCGAGCTCCGAGGACACCAACTTCGACCGCATCCCCGACATGGCCGACATTACCGCGCGCATTGCCGCCGAGGCCGCGGGCGACGGGCTCGACTACGTCTACATCTGCCAGAACAACACCATCTTTGGCACCATGTTCCACGAGCTGCCTAACTGCGGTGATGTGCCGCTGGTCGCCGATGTCTCGAGCTGCTTTCTGTCGCAGCCGCTCGACGTCGAGCGCTACGGGCTCATCTACGCCGGCGCGCAGAAGAACGCCGGCGCAGCTGGCGTGACCGTGGTTATCGTGCGCGACGACCTGATCGCCGAAGGCCCCGCCTTTGCGCAGACGCCGCAGTACATGGACCTTAAGACCCAGGCCGCCAAGGGCTCCATGCTCAACACGCCCAACACTTTTGGCATATACGTGTGCGGCAAGGTGTTCCGTTGGGTTGAACAGACCGGTGGACTTGCCGCCATGGCCGAGCGCAACTGGGCCAAGGCCAACCTGCTCTACGACCTGCTCGAGCACAGTAAACTATTCCACGGCACCGCGCAGACAGACAGTCGCTCCATCGCCAACGTCACGTTCCGTACCGGCGATGCCGAGCTCGACTCCGCCTTTGTTGCGGGCGCGGCAGAGCACCAGATCCAAAACGTCAAGGGCCATCGCCTCGTCGGCGGCATGCGCGCCAGCGTGTACAACGCCGTCACCATGGAGGACGTGCAGGCGCTGGCCACATACATGAAGGACTTCGAAGCGCAGCATAGTTTGAGTCCGCGATCTAACTAGCCCG
>USHR01000176.1 GCA_900554495.1 uncultured Collinsella sp. | reverse complement strand
GTTCACCAAGATCGTCCAGACGCGCCCCAACACCTACCTGGTTGCCAACATGAATCTGCCGCTGCTGATCCAGCTGCTCTTTTCGGACCAGGAGGCTCCCGCCGATCAGGTTATCCGCGAGATCCTCGCGGCTGACGACACGCGCGTCAAGTTTGTCAACGACCTGCTGACCGATGCGGATGACGAGGAAGAGTTCTAGTCACCGCCTGCTATTAATGGGGCCGGGTTTCCGGCATGAGACCTTTGGGGGTCAATCATGATTCAACTGCTTCGCGTCGACCATCGTCTGCTTCATGGCCAGGTGGCCGTCTCTTGGGTCCAGGGCTTGGGTTCTGACTGCATCTTCTGCGTTGGCGACAAGGTTGCCAACGATCCCGTCTGGAAGACTACGCTCAAGATGGGAAAGCCGGCCAACGTCAAGCTCGTCATCAAGGACATGGAGCACGCCATCGAGGCCATCAACTCCGGTGTTACCGATAAGTACAAGATGATCATCTGCGTCGCCAGCATCGCCGAGGCCAAGCAGCTTGTCGACGGCTGCCCGCAGATCACCTCCATCAACCTGGGCAACACCAAGTCCAAGGACGAGCAGCGTCCCGATGCCCGTAAGATCTCCCGCCAGATCTTTGTGACTGCTGCCGAGGAAGAGGACATTCGTGAGCTCGTCGGCCGCGGTGTCGAGGTCGAGATTCGCGCTCTGGCCGACGACCCCAAGGTCGATGCCCTAAGCGCCCTCTAATTGAGAACCACGGGCGGCGCGCACGGCGCCGCCCCTATTCGTGGGCGTACCGGATAAACGCTTTACCCGTTACCCCCATCTACCGTTCACCGGGAGTACACGCCCGTTGAGCGATTGGTATTAAATAGTTTTCTCATGACTATATAATTGGTATCAAATCATTTGCACCGGTTTAGGTGTTAACAGCACACCGGTACAAGCTGGATCTGTCTAGGCGATTGTCGGCATGGAAAAGGGCGCGCTGACAAGTCGGGAATCGCCGCGCGGATCCAAGAGGGATCAAAGGGAGGAACAATGCTTGTTCAAGCGATCCTCATCGGACTTATCGCTGCCTTCGGTAAGCTCGATTATCAGCTCGGTACGCTCTATGCGTTCCGCCCGATCGTTCTGTGCCCGCTCGTCGGCATAGTCCTCGGGGACCTGCAGTCCGGCCTCGCCATCGGTGCGAGCCTCGAGCTGCTCTTCATGGGTTCAATCTCCATCGGCGCTTACGTGCCGCCCGATGAGTGTATTGGCGGTGTGCTCGCCTGCGCCTTCGCTATTCAGCTGGGTCAGAGCACCGAGGCCGCTATCGCGCTCGCGATGCCCATCGCCACTCTGTGCCTGGCCATTAAGAACGTCGTCAACGCCGGTATGCCCCTTCTGGTCGACCGTGCCGACGTCTTTGCCAGCAAGGGTAACCTCAAGGGTATCTACGCTATGCACTGGATTATCGGTCTCGTGATTGTCGTTCTGGCCTTTATCCTGTGCTCGGTCTCCTTCTATCTGGGTGCCGACGCCGTTCAGGGCCTGCTCGACTTCATCCCGACGTTCGTCCTCGATGGCTTTGGCGTCGCAGCCAACATCCTGCCTGCCATGGGCTTCGCCATGCTCGGCCGTCTGGTGCTTACCAAGCAGCTCGTGCCGTTCTACTTCCTGGGCTTCCTGCTGTGCTCCTATGCCAACGTGCCCGTCCTCGGCGTCGCCCTGATCGCAATCATCATCGGCATCGACAAGTACGACCTGCTGGGCCTTGGTGGCGCCCAGTCCCAGCTTTCTGTGGAAGGGGATGAGGACGATGACTTCTAATTCCGAGAACCAGATTACTCGCTCCGACCTCATTAAGAGCGCCGTGAACACCGGCGCCCTGGGCATGGAATTCTCCTGGACCTACTACAAGCAGATGAACATTGCCTTCTGCCTGATGGTCGCCAACATGCTCAAGAAGATCTATGCCGGCCGTCCCGATGATTACGCCGAGGCCTTGCACCGTCACAGCGCATTCTTCAACATCACCCCGCAGCTCGCTCCCTTCGTGGGCGGCATCGCGATGGCCATGGAAGAAAAGGTCGCTCGTGGCGAGGTTGAGCCCGAGAGCGTCAACGACATCAAGGCCGCCCTCATGGGTCCGCTTTCCGGCCTGGGTGACTCCTTCTTCCTGTCCACCCTGCGCGTCGTCGCCGCTGCCGTGGGCATCAGCCTGTGCCAGGCCGGCAACGTCTTTGGCCCCATCGCCTTCCTGCTCGTCTACAACATCCCGGCGTTCCTGATTCGTATCTTTGGCGCTATCAAGGGTTATGAGCTAGGCATTGGCTTCCTCGACGAGGCTCAGAAGACCGGCCTGATGCAAAAGATCATGGCCTGCGTCGGCATTGTCGGCGTTATGGTCGTCGGCGCCATGAGCAAGGACATGTTCTGGGCTTCGTTGCCCATCGCCATTGGTCAGGGCGACTCCGCCCAAACTCTCCAGGACATCCTGGACGGCATCATGCCCGGTATGCTCGGTATGGCCGCCTTCTGGCTCTACTACTGGCTGCTCTCCAAGAAGATCAACCCGATGGTCCTGATCCTCTGCACCATGGTCGTGGGCATCATCGGCGCTTACTTTGGCGTGCTTGCCTAATATGTTCGAATCGCGCTTCCATCGCGTCTAACGGTTGCGTCGATCTTTGGGGGGCTTGTCGCATCTGCGGCGGCCCCCTGTTTTTTAAAACTCCGTACGAAAGGGGAGGGCTATGGTCGTACCCGAGCTTTCGCTCATGAACATCAACCATCGTTACTACAGCATCGAGACGTTTTTTAAGGCTGCAGGTGAGGCCGGCTATCGCAATATCGAGCTGTGGACCGGCTCGATGCACCTGTATGTGGATTGCCATGAGCACGATTCGGTGGATAAGATTCGCGATCTTGCCGCCCAATACGGTATCAAGATCGTGTGCGTGTGCCCCGAGCAGAACAACCCCAAGCCGTGGAACGTCGCGGTGCGCGGTGAGGCGGGCCAAAAACGCATCCTCTCGTACTTTAAGAATGTGATCGACGTTGCCGTTGAGTTGGGCGTGCCGCAGATTCTGGTGACGAGTGGTTGGGCCTATCTGGACGAGCCAGCTGAGGACGCCTGGTCCCGCAGCGTCGCCATGCTGCGCTCGGTGTGCGACTACGCTGACACACGCGGTATTCGCGTCGCGCTCGAGGCGCTGCAGCCGTCGGAGTCCGTGCTGGTCAATACGGCACAGGATGTCGCGCGCATCCTCGAGGCGGTCGATCGCCCCAACCTGAAGGCATGTATCGACTTTGGCGCCATGGAAGTTGCCGGCGACACAATCGACGGCTACTTTGAGGTTTTGGGCGACAAGATCGTTCACACCCACTTTGTCGATGTGGGCGGTGGCACGACGCATCTTGCCTGGGGCGACGGCGAGCGTGATATGCGTGCCGACCTCGAGGCGCTCATGCGCCACGGCTATACGGGCTATGTCTCGGCCGAGACGTGTGATGGCCGCTACTATCAGGATCCGTCCAAGGCGACGACTCAGGTTATCGAGATGTATCGCCGTGTGACAGCGGAGATGGAAGCCGAATAACTAAACTGCGCGGTTGCGCCGGAAACGCTTGGGCGGGTCTGGCGCAACGCTTTTATAGCTGGCGAGTTGTGGGGAACCCGTTGGCAGTAGCGCTCGAAATAGACAACTATTGGCGTTGTAATACCACTCGGGCGAGGAAACCGACCGTTCGCCGCAAATCTCCGTGAGTTTGGATTGGTATTAAATAACAAGCAATCGTATGGCTATAATTGGTATCAGCAAGAAGCGCGATGTATAGAATTGCGCACATGTGATGGGAGGACACACATGAAGGAGACCGAGAAGATCGAGATCATGCACTTCGACCAGGAGGGCTACCTCG
>USHR01000175.1 GCA_900554495.1 uncultured Collinsella sp. | reverse complement strand
CTGACGCTCCTATTTGGCAAGGTGTTTTTTAGAATCCATTTTGCGCTCGGCCTCGAAGGCCTGCCTGTCCCAATCGAGCGGAAGTCCGGCCTCGACCCATGCCTCGTAGGCCCTCCTTATGGGCTTGAGCTCCCTTTGGCCCCTCTCCAGCATCGAGATGTACTTCTCGCTGGTGCCCAGTATGGACGCCGCCCTCACCTGGCTGACCTTCGCCGCGCGCCTGGCCGCCACGAGCTCCGAGGCGTCCTCGGGCCTCCTGATCTCGTGCGGGCGCATCAGCGCCCGGTACGCCTCCCTGGCCACGTAGCGCTTGAGGCACCTCATGACCTCCCTGTCGCTCTTTCCCCGCGCCCTCGCCCTCTCGGCGTACTCGGCGGTCTCGGGGTCGCGCATGACCCTCTGCCTCGCGATCTCGTGCAGCGCGCTGTTCGCCTGCCGGTCGCCGCCCCTGTTGAGCCTGTGCCTCACGGTCTTGCCGCTCGAGGCGGGGATGGGGCAGGCGCCGCATATCGCCGCGAACGACGCCTCGGAGCGCAGCCTGCCCGGGTTGTCCCCGGCCGCGACCGCGAGCTTGGCCGCGCTCACGGGCCCGCACCCGTACATCGCCAGCAGCGCGGGGCAGTTCTCCTCCAGGGACGCCTCGATCGCGCGCTCCATGTCGAGCGCCGCGTCGCGCGCCGCCGCCCACAGGTCCGCCAGCGCGCCGAGCGCGGCGCCCAGCGCGCCCTCGGCGCGCACGGAGGGGAGCTCCTCCATCAGCCTCGGCCCTCCCATGCCGCGGAACCTCGACCTGAGCCCTTCCGGCGCGGTGGTGAGCAGCGACCTCGCGGTGTTGATCGCCGAGGTCCGCGCCTTCACCGCCCCGGAGCGCGCCGCGAGCATGCAGCGCACCCCGTCGACCCACCCGTCCTGGCTCTTGGGGGTCCCGAGCTTTGAGCCGGACATCGCCGCGCGGGCCGCCCTCTCCGCGTCCGACTCGTCGCACTTTCCCTGCCCCGGGCGCCTCCTCTGCGTCCTCGCCGGGGAGAGCGCCTCGCGCACGGGCATCCCCAGCGACGCGAGGTGCCTGGTGAGGCCCGCCCCGTAGGACGACGTCCCCTCCATCGCGACGCAGGCCGGCTCCCCGGCCGCCGCGATCGCCCCGGCGAGCGCCTCGTAGCCCGCCGCGTCGGCGGGGAACCGGCGGGACAGGACCCTGCGGCCCCTCCAGTCCAGGACGCACAGCCAGTGCGAGTCGGCGTGGGTGTCGACCCCGCAGAAGACCGGCCCGCGGGCGCCGGGTATCGATTCGGTTCTCATGTCTCGCTCCGTTCTTTCCGTGCTCGCCTGGACCGGGCAGACGGCACACTGACGGGGCGCGATAGAATGCGGTTGTTCGGGTCCGCGGTATCGCTCCATGCTCCTATTAGGTCATGCGGCGGTCTCGGCTCGCCGCGGCCCGCGCGGGACATGTCAGGAAACGAGGGCAGCCCTGTGGGCGCCAGCGGAATGTGGGGTCACCGCGCGGTCCGCATCTGATGGTGTCGACGTCAATGGTATACGGGTGCATCATCGACGTCTTCAATACAGAAAATATCAGTGCGGAATGTTTTCAAAACCAAGCCCGGTCCCGGCCTGCGGTAACGTTGCTGGCGGTTCTTGGGCATCGCTTGCTGGCGGGGTTCCTTGTCTGAGTTGGACTTAGTTGGTGGGGCCACTGGTCCCGGTCGCTGTCCCGCGCCTTTGGCCCGGGAGGCGCGCCTCTTTGGGAACGAAGAGATAGCTCAGCTGTGATGGCGTCGCGCACCGAATGCTCCACTTTGGACTGCGTCGGACTCGTTGTTGTTCGAATCCCCTATCCCCCTTTCGCTGGTTCGCGCTTTGCGCGAACTCCGCGCTCCTGGGGGTCAATTAGGCTTCCGTTGTTGCGCCGGCCGCATCTTCCCGTCCCAACATCGCCCTCAGCTTCTCGAAGCTCTCCTCACTCAGGCAGTGCTCCATGTGGCAACCCTCTTGCGACGCGACATCCGCCGAAACACCGGCTTCCTCGAGCAACCGCACGAAAAAGCAGTGGCGCTCCCACATTTGGCGAGCGACCTCCAGACCACGTTCCGTCAGATGAACGTCGCGCTTGCCCATTTCGACATAGCCGCTGTTTTCCAGCGTCGCCATGGCTTTAGAGACGCTCGCCTTGGTCACACCCAGGTATTCGGCGACGTCGATTGAGCGCACCGTGCCTTGGCGCTCCGAGAGCACATAAATAGATTCGAGATAGTCTTCTCCAGATTCACGTAGGGCCATGGGCCGCCTTTCGCGATGATCGTTAGTTAGCCTTTGGATACTTTCCTTGGCTTACTTTACCGCAAAAGTTGCCCATGTCTTACTACGTTGTTTAAAAAGTTAGCCGTGTTTCACAAAACGCGCCAGGCGAACACAACATGGGGACACGCCCCGCAAGGAGTGTCCCCAGCTGCCGGCAGAAAAGGAACGTCCCCAAGTGCTGAATCCTCAGCTATAGCAGGCCAAAGTGCTTGGCGGCGTTGTAGATGCCGTCGTCGTCTACGGCGGTTGTAACGTAGGACGCTGCGGCCTTCACGGTCTCCTGCGCGTTGCCCATGGCCACACTTGTGCCCACGGCCGAGAACATCGAAAGGTCGTTCTCGCCGTCGCCAAAGGCGATCGCCTCGCTCGCATCGATGCCCAGGCGCTCCAGCGTCGCCGCCACGCCCAGGTCCTTGCCGCCGTTAGCGGGAATAATGTCGCAGAACAGATCGCACCAGCGCGTAGTGAGCGAATGCGACACCGCATCGGTCACAATATGCTCGTCAGCCGGATCCACAAAGGCGCAAAACTGGTAAACCGGCGCGTCAAATGCGTGCTCAAACGGCTCCTCGTGGTAGACGATTCCCGCGTTGCTGCCGGCCGTCACCACGCGCTCGGACAGGCGGTTCACAAACGAGTTCTCGCCCTGCATGCACAGCGAGTCATAGCGCCCCTGCGCCACCTGGTCCACAATCACCGCGACGTCGTCCGAATCGATCGGGCAGCTGCGGTAAACACCCTCAGCATCAAAGCAGTGCTGGCCCGAGAGCGTAATGTACGCATCCCAGCCCAGGTCGAACAGCCAATCGGGCATCTGGTAGGTCGGACGGCCCGTGGCGATCACGCACGCAATCCCCTGCTCGTGAAAACTGTCGAGCACCTGCTGCGCCGACGCCGGAATCCGGTGGGTCTTAAAGCTCAACAGCGTGCCGTCGATATCGAAAAACGCGGCTTTGATCATCCTCGTCTACTCCTCGCCCTCGAGCTTTTCACTCGCCTCGAGCCACGCCATCTCAAGCTCGTCCATGGCGGCGTGGGCCTCGTCGATCTTTGCCTGCTGCTCGCCCAGCGCCGTGTAGTTGGTGGGATCGACCTGGGCCATGGCGGCCTCGGCCTCCTCCACGCGAGCGCGCTGCGTCTCCATCTTGCGCTCGAGCGAGCTCACCTCGCGGCGGAGCTTCTGGCGCTCGGCGTTGGAAAGGCCGTTGGGCTGCCCGCTCGTCTTGGGCTTTTCGGCCGCAACCGCTGCGGCGCCGGTGTCGAACGTGCCGGTCTTGGCGCTCGGCGCGCCCACGGGCTCGCCCTCGGCGGTGGCGTTGCACAGGCGCAGGTATTGGTCGACGCCGCCGGGCATATGCGTCAGGTGACCATCGAGCAGCGCCCACTGCTGGTCGGTCACGCGCTCCATGAGGAAACGGTCGTGCGTCACCAGGATCAGCGTGCCCGGCCAGCCGTCGAGCAGGTCCTCGACAATCGCCAGCATGTCGGTATCGAGGTCGTTGCCTGGCTCGTCCAGGATGAGCACGTTGGGCTCGTCCAGAATCGTCAGCAGCAGCGACAGGCGACGGCGCTGGCCGCCCGAAAGGTCGCCGATGCGGCTCCAGAGCTGCTGCGTCGTAAAGCCCAGGCGCTCGCAAAGCTTCTCGGG
>USHR01000174.1 GCA_900554495.1 uncultured Collinsella sp. | reverse complement strand
CACCGACTTCTTACCGGATGCGACGTCATCGCCCATCTCGTCGGCAAAGGCGCGAAGCAGCTCGCGCTGCTTGTTGGAGAGATTGGTGGGGACGACCACGCGCAGCTGCACGACCAGACGACCGCGCGAACCGCCGCCGCCGATTCGCGGCATGCCGTAATTATTGACGCTCACGGTGTCACCGTACTGTGTACCGGCGGGGACACACACCTTGACGACCTCGTCAGGCATAATGCCCTCGACCTCAATCTCGCAACCGAGCGCGGCCTGCGCAATCGAGATATCGCTCACCAGATACAGGTCATCGCCATTACGCTTAAAACGCTCGTGGTCGGCGACACGCACGTTGACGATCAGGTCACCAGACGGCTCGCCACGAAGGCCGGCCTCTCCAAAACCACTCACGCGCAGCTGGCGACCGGTCGAAACACCGGCGGGAATATCGATGTCGATCTTTTCGTGAGAAGGCGTGCGGCCCTGGCCATCACAAGTCTCGCAGGGATGATCGATGACCGTGCCTTCGCCATGGCAGTCGGGACAGGGCGAAGAGGACTGAACCTGGCCCAGAAAAGAACGCTGGACCGTCGTCACATAGCCCGTGCCGTGACAGCGGCTGCACTGCTTTTCGGTCGCGCCCTCGGCCTTGCCGGTACCATTACAGTCATCGCAAGGGGCAAGGCGGTCGTAGCTGATCGTCTTTTTGCAGCCGAGCGCCGCCTCCTCGAGCGTCACCGAAAGGGAGATGGCCATATCGCGACCGCGACGGCGCTCGCGACGGCTGCGGGCGCCACCACCGGCGCCACCGCCAAAGAACGACGAGAACAGGTCGTCCATGCCCATGCCACCAAAGATATCGTTGATGTCGACATAGCCAGAGCCACCGGGGCCGTCAGCGGTGCCGTAACGGTCGTAGTTAGCACGCTTCTGCTCGTCGGAAAGAACGGAATAGGCCTCGTTGAGCTCTTTGAACTTGGCCTCGGCCTCGGGGTCGTCCGAAACATCCGGGTGTACCGTACGAGCTTTCTTTAGAAACGCGCGCTTAATCGTCCGCGCGTCGGCATCCTTGTCAACGCCAAGTACCTCGTAGTAATCCCTATTTTCCGACACGACCGAATCCTTCCAACTTTCATTATTGTCACAGTGCGTCCTATACCCAAGCTGGGCCGGGCGCAAACAGAGGGTTTGATGTTATTACATTCCGTACGGCGAAAGCACGGCCCGCTGCGAGCAGCTCGCGAACCAAACCGACACGAGCGCGAACATAAAACCGTTGGCAAATCCATTGGCAAACTGCATAGCGCCGCGTTTCCACCACAGCAGACTGCGATGAAGCACGCCGTCCGACAGCACCATGAACAAGCCCATGGCAAACGGAATGAAGCACATCATGGCGAAGGCGGAGAACACGCCCGAGATGGCCGACAGCACCAAAAACGGAGCGATAATGCCCATGAGGTAGAAGCCGGTGCGAGCCTTACCCTCCAGGCGCTCGGCCTCGACGTGCGCACGACCGACCAGATCGCCGCCCGAAGCGCCGTTCGTGCCGGCGTGACCCATGTTGGGGATGCGCACCTCGTCGCCATCATGCGTGCCGGCGGGAAACTCAATCGTCTGCTCGGAGGTTACGCGGGTACGGCCGCTGCCACCGCAATCGGGACACGGGTCGGCAACGACCTTGCCAGAACCGCCGCACTCAGGACAAACCGTCTGGAACGTGCCCGCACCAAACAGGAAGGACAGGTCCACATCGATATGGCCGCGGCCACCGCAGCTCGGGCAGGTATGGGCATGCTCAGACGAAACGGAGCCCGAGCCGCCGCAATGTCCGCACGTATCGAAACGCGTATAGCGGACGGTCTTGCGGGCACCGCCCTTGGCCTCCTTGGCGTCCAGTTTGATATCGACGACCACGTTGGCGCCGTTCTCGGGATTGTAGGCAGCCTGGCCGCGACGCTGCTGGCCCCAGGCGCCACCAAAGGGAAAGCCGCCCTCAAAGGGATTGCCATAGCCCGTGTTGCCGGCGTAGCCGCCACCATAGGGCGAAGCCGTAGGAGCACCGGCAAAGGGATTGCCCGAACGCATGGCGTCGTAGCGCGCACGTTTTTGCTCATCCGAAAGCACGGCGTAGGCCTCGGAAACCTCTTTAAACTTTTCCTCGGCATCCGGCTCTTTGTTGACGTCCGGATGGAGCTTGCGGGCCTTTTGCTGAAAGGCCTTTTGAATATCACGCGAGGTGGCGTCCTTGGAGACGCCCAGAATCTCGTAGTAATCTTTTTCGTTCATCGTCGCCATGCGCGGCAACCTCCTGCTCACAGCAGCGTATATATTCCGGTAATTCTACCCGAGCGGCCTAAGCTAGATCCCAAAACAGCTCGAACAGAACATTTCCATCGAGCCAGCCCAGGTGTGTCGGCGCCAGACGAGCTCGAACATGGCCCGCGAGGACGTCTGCCGAAGTGAAGGGTCCCTCATGGACCTCGAGCGTCTCGGGCACCCAAGTGGCAAGACCCAATTCGAGCGCGCGATCGCAGGCAGCTGCCAGCTCATCGGCCGGGATGACGCAAGCTGCACGAACCAACAGGTCGGACGCAACACCGCCCGTCATGCGACAAGACAGCATCAGGTCTTCAGCCGCAGCCTCACGCTGCGACAGATATTCGGCCTCAAACGCCGTCGCGTCATCGTCACGTTGCACCAGACGCACGCGGTACGAATCGCCTCGAGAAGACACGCCGGGGAACAAACCTGCAAGACGGTCAAAATCCTCGGCGTCGAGCATGCCCGCGGCGGAACGACCCAGGCCCAAATAGCCCTGGCCGGTCCAGTAGGCAATGTTATGGGCACACTCATGGCCATCGAGCGCATAGCTTGCCACCTCATAGGGGTGATAGCCGGCCGCACCCAGGAGCTCGCGTGCCACATCCATGCAGGCGGCCTGAAAATCCTCGTCGGGCTCGACCGACTCGTCGCGGCACGCCATGCGATAAAGGGGAGTCCCCTCCTCAAGCGTGAGCGGGTAGACCGACACATGATGCGGAGCCGCCACCAGCACGCCATCGAGCGTGCGCTTCCAACTCGCTGCGGTCTGCCCGGGAAGTCCGCACATAAGGTCGCACGACACGTCAAGCCCAGCGTTCTTGACCGTCGCGATGGCGGCGAGCGCCCGATCGGCATCGTGAATACGGCCGATGGCGGTAAGTTCGGTGTTATCGAGCGTTTGCACGCCCAGAGAGACGCGTGTGACACCAACCTTGGCAAGCGCAGTGGCAAGCTCGGCGGTCAGCGACTCGGGATTGGCCTCGCAGGTAAACTCAACGGGGGCGCACCACGCACGAATACGCCGCGCCAGCTCCACCAGGCGCTCCCCCGCCAGCGACGGCGTACCGCCGCCAACATAGACGGTGCGGATATGGTCAAGGGCCCCAGCCTTGCCAAAAGCATCGAGGCGCGCGAACAACTGCTCAAAATAGACATCGAGCGCAGCGCTCAGGTCGCACGGAGCAAAACTGCGCGAGTCAAAGTCGCAGTACCGGCACTTTTGGGCACAAAACGGCACGTGCACGTACAGCGCGGTAACGGCCACCCTTAAGCCTCCAGCGGATGAGGGGGCACCGATTCGCCGGCGGCAAGGGCAGCCTCGCAGGCCACCACATCGCGCTCGATCTCATCAACCAGAGCCATGAACTCCTCATACGTGGAGCAGCGCACCACATGGGCACGCCAAGCGGCGGCATGGGGCATGCCTTTTAAGTACCAGCTTGCGTACGTACGGGCACGCGACATGAGCGGCAGGAGCTCATGCGTCAGCGTTAGGTGCTCACGCAGGGCGTCTAAGCGCTCGACGGAGCTACGCGCCGGCACCGGCGTGCCATCGAGCGCAAGGGCGCGAGCATCACCGAACACCCACGGATTGCCGTAGATGCCGCGCGCGATAAACACCGCGCTGGCAC
>USHR01000173.1 GCA_900554495.1 uncultured Collinsella sp. | reverse complement strand
CGCCAGCGTAGCTCAGTTGGTAGAGCACCGCTCTCGTAAAGCGGGGGTCACCGGTTCGAGCCCGGTCGCTGGCTCCATTGCATAAGATAGCCGCCTTCGGGCGGCTTTTTTGTTGCCGATTTCGGGCGCGCATCCGCCAATCCAAGCACAACGCCGCCGGAAACTCCCCTACTCAACAAAAGCCCCGCCAACCGCAATCCCCAAAGGAACCGCGTTCAGCGGGGCCCAAGCGAGCTCCCCCAAGGGATAACGCTCGCAACACGAACAGCTCAGCCGAGCAGCGCGCTACTCCTCCCAGTAAGCATCTGCAAGCAGCTTAAAGCAAATCTTCTTGACCGGCTGCGCGTCATCGCCCGGGAACTCGAGCGTGGGCATGTGAGGCTCGCCGGCAACAAACAGCGCAAACTTGTCGTCAGCAAGATCGCCGGCGATCGAGGCGTCGGAATCGACCAGATCGTAGTCGTCCTTCTCGTCAAACTCCTGGACCAGCGTCAGGCTGCCCGTGGCAACCTTAAAGGCCTCGCGACCCTCAATGTCGATCTGCAGGTCGTGATAGCGCTGATGCGTCTCATAGTGAGCCTCGGCCTCGGGACGCGTCGTGGGAGCCATGACGTTCGCAAAGACCTTGTCGCCCAGAATCGGATGGCTGCCGACCTCGAGCTTCGCCGGATCGTTCTCCTCGAGCCAATCGATCAGCACGTCGAGGCCCTTGAGCATTCCACGGTACTCCTCGATATCGCCCAATGCACCGTAAATCATCTAAATCCCCTCTCGGATCGTTTCTTTGGCGGCTACTCGGCAAACGCATTACCGACGCTGTTGCCACCCACATGCGTCTCGACCAGGGTAAGGTCGGGATTGAACACGACAAAGTCGGCGTCGCGCCCCGGCATAATGCTACCGCACTTGTCGTCAACATGAGCTAGCAAGCGATGCCGGAGCCGTCGCCCAAACTCTTACAGCTCAGTCACGACAACGCCGTTGTAGACCTCGTCCCAACGGTCCATGACCAGATGGCCGGTCATGGGATCCATGGCGTTGAGCTTGCCGCAGGTGTTGGCGGTACGCAGCACCGTCTCGTCGTCTGCGCCAGCAGCGATGGCATGTGCGAAGCCTGCGATAGTGGAGTCACCAGAGCCCGTGGCGTTAACGGCAGGGATATCGGGCGTCTTTGCGCGGAACGCACGGCCATTGTGGAAGCCAACGGAGCCGGCAGCGCCCATGGACACGACGACCCAGGGGATATCGGAGAAACGGGCGTCAGAGGCGAGCGCGGCACGGAGCTCGTCCACATCGTCGGTGGTAAAGCTCGTGCCCAGAAGGCCGTTGATCTCGGTCAGGTTAGGCTTGACCAGCTCGGGCTTAATTTCGGACTTAAGGGCGGCCTCGAGCGAAGCACCCGAGGTATCGAGCAATACCTTGGCGCCGGCGTTCTCGGCAATGCCCGTGATCTTGGCATAGTAGTCTGCCTCGACACCGCGGGGCAGAGAACCCGAAATGGTGACAACGTCGGCCTTGCCCGCAAGCTCAGTAAATTTGGCGGTAAAGGCATCGAGCTCCTCGGGGGCAATTGTCGGGCCGCTCTCGAGCAGCTCGGTCTGGTTGCCGGCGTGGAGAATGTTGAGGCAAATTCGAGTCTCGCCCTTGATGGGCACAAAGTCGTTGTTAATACCGTTGGCGTCCATGAGCTCAGCCATGTAGGCGCCCATGTGGCCGCCGAGTAGACCGGTTGCCACAACGTCGTCGCCCAGCTGACCCAGCACACGGGCCACGTTGAGGCCCTTGCCGCCGGCGGTCTTTTCGGGCGTCACGCGGTTGACGTCGTCGATAATGAGCTCATCGAGCTGATAGCGCGTATCGACAGACGGGTTCATCGTAACGGTGAGGATCATTTTTAGCTCCTTATCTCGCAGGCTCCTTGTGCCTCGCGATACGAGTCGACAAAACGGAATTACAGAATCTCAATCGTGAACGAGCGTACGATGGTCTCCTTGGGCTTGGCGACAAGGCAGCCGCGCTTATGCTCAAGTACGTCGTCCTCATCGGAGCAGGTCGAGAGGCCGCCCCAGGGTTCAACTGCAACAAAATCGCCCTCGGGCTTACTCCACACAATGAGATACGGGAAGCCCTCAAAGCTCAGGCGGACGCCCTTGTCCTCCCCCTTCTTGGAAAGCGTAACCTGACGGCTCTCGAGCACGTCAAAGATGGTCTCCGCAAAATCGAAGAGCTCGTGCGACAGGGGCAGCGTCTTTCCCACCATGGGGTTCTTGGAGCGGTTTGCCACGTCAATCAAGCCAGTCGAGGGGACGGCAGTGCAAAGCTCCGCAGCCTCGTCCTTCTCAAAGCGCAACTCGTAGTCCGTATAGGCCTCGCCCTCATCGAGCGGACACCTAAAGCCGGGATGACCGCCGATAAAGAACGGCATGTCCTCGGTTCCCTCGTTGGTCACCTCATAGGAGACGCGCACGGCAGCGTCCTCGAGCGTATAGCGAGCGACAAGCTTAAACGGGTACGGATAATCGCTCAGCAGCGCGGCGTTATCCTCCGAAGCCAGGCACATCGCCAGCTCGTTCTCGCCTTGGCTCAGTAGCTTCCACTCCTGTTTGCGCGCAAACCCGTGGCGAGCGAGCTTTACATGATGCCCGGCAAACGTCATGGCGCTGTTGTCGCGCAAGCCTCCGCAAATCGGGAAGCAAATCGGTGCCTGGCCGGACCACACGGCGGGATCGCCCTGCCACAAGTACTCTCGACCTCCAGCCTCAATCGAGGTAAACGAACCACCAGCCGTGGACACCTTAATAGAAATCGAATCGTTGGAGAGAGCGTATTCCATTGCCCATCCTTTCGAACAACTGCTTTTTTGCTCGCAAGAACCCGTCTCGGCCCTGACCAAAGGACAAGCCCGCACGTTCATCGATACGTCCGGTATCCTAGCCATGCAACGGGGTACCATACAGACATTGATGCAATTACAGCTGAAAGGCCTTCTTATGCGAACCATCATCCTCTACGCCTCGCGCCATCACGGCAATACGAAAAAGCTCGTGGACGCCATCGTCGAGGCACACCCCGAGATCGATACCCTCGACGTCAAGGCGCTCGGTAAAAACGAGTACCCCGACCTGCACGAATACCATCTGATCGGCGTCGCCACGGGCATTTATTACTCCGAGATCGACAAGGACATGGCACGCGTGCTCACTAACGTGTTGCAGCCGCAGGACAAGGTGTTTGGCCTTATGACCTACGGTGGCAAAAACAAGTGGTACGGCAAGGATATCGATGGCATCTGCCGCATGAGGCAGGCCATCTTTATGGGTGTCTACGGCTGCCCCGGTTTTGATACGTGGGGGCCGTTCAAGCTCGCCGGCGGTGTCCAAAAGGGACACCCGACCGCCGAGGAAATTAAGGGCGCCGTCGACTTCTTCGACAAGATCGAAGACGAGTATGGCGACATCATCGTCGAAGAGTACGCCAAGCGTGAGAAGCGTCTAGCCTACGAAAAGGAGCATCCTGCGGGAGGCCTGGTGGCCGGCGTTAAGCGCACGGCAAAGAAGATCGCTAACAAACTGTAACTGTGAAGGTGCTTTTGAGCGTTTAACCCATACGGCGGGTCCGAGCAGATTCGGGCCCGCCGTCTTTTTCTATCGTTACTCGGTAAAGGCGTTGCCGACGCTCTGGCCGCCAACATACGTCTCGACGAGGGTAAGCTCATGGTCGAACACGACAAAGTCGGCGTCGCGACCCGGCATGATGCTGCCGCACTTATCCTCGATGTGCGCGGAGCGTGCCGGCACCTCGGTTGCCATGCGAATGGCGATATCGGCGCTGGCGATGCCCCAGTCGACGATGTTCTTGACGCCCTGGGCAAGCGTGAGCACCGAGCCGGCAATGCTCTTGCCGTCGGCGAGCCAGCACAGGTTGTCCTTCATGATGACGTCCATGCCACCACTGGTGTAGCTGCCCTCGGGCATGCCGCCGCAACCCAGGCAGTCGGTGATGAGCACCGTGTGCTGCCAGCCCTTTGCCTGCAGCAGCGCCTTGAT
>USHR01000172.1 GCA_900554495.1 uncultured Collinsella sp. | reverse complement strand
ACCGATGTGATCTGCGACCCCGAGTCGTTCTCGGCGCTCGCCCACCACATCGCGCGCATCCACAACATCGAGCTCCCTCACGACTTCGACGAGCTCATCTATTCGCGCCGCCTGATGCTTCACATGCTCTTTGGAGCGGACCCGTCCACGTTCGCACGTGTCTACACCACCAAGGACGCCGCATGAGTGCGAAGAAGCCGCCCCGCCTTGCAGGGCTGGGGCGTCGCAAGAAACTCGTCGTTGTCTGCCTGGCTGTCGTCTGCGCCCTCATCGCCGTAGGGCTATACGCCTGGCAGTCGCAGCCCGTGCCCGAAGCGGGCGCCTCGGTCACGACGGCAGAGGGTAAATCGCGCCAAGAAATCCAGGATGAGCTCGACGCCATCGTCCGCGACAACATGATGACGATCTCGGTCGCGCCGGTCGCACAGTTGCAGGAAGGCGGCAAGCTGCGCGTCAACGTGCAAAACGTCAAAGACAACAAGTTTCCCCAGCGCTTCCGCGTGATTCAAAACGACGAGACCATCTATGAGTCCGGTGTGGTCGAAGCCGGCAAGACGGTTGAGACCTGCCCCGCCGGCGATATCCAAGAAGGCGAGGCATATATCGAGATTCAGGCACTCGATGCCAAGACCTACGACACCCACGGCAATCCGACGCGCGTCAAAGTGCGGGTGGCCCAGGCAGAAGGCTAGTGGCCGACGCGCTCGCAGGGGCCGCCCCCTGTCCCCATTCGTCCAACCATCACGGAAACAGTCCGTGACGAGCAGAAAGGATCGATTATGAACACACCCATGAACCCGAGCGGAGCCAGGGCACTCGCCGTGGGCGCAGGGCTTACGCTCGCACTTGCGATGGGCGCCGCGCCAACGGCGGCCATGGCAGAGGTGCGCGTTGGAACCACCGATGTGACGGTGAAGGCAGACATTAGCAATGTTTCGTTTAAGGCGCCAACGGTCATCCCCTTTGCCGCCCAAGCCGACGGAAAGCTTGTAGGACCCTCCGACAAGACGATTACCATCGACAACCTCTCGGCATATGGCATCCACGTCACCAACATGAAAGTCACGGCCAAGAACGACTGGACAATCGTTGCAGACGCAAAGACGGGCTCGGCCCAGAACTCCATCGATTTTAAGGTTGGCCCCGATAAGGCAGAAAAGGATGCCAGCTCGGCGACTCAGACTACGGGCCTCGATCTTTCCAAAGACGTAAGCTTCGACATGAAGTACAAGGGCATTGCCGACGGAACGGACAAAATCAAGCTCAATGTGAGCGGCCACGTCGCCCGCGTCACGCGTGACATCTACCACGCCGGCGGTACGGGAGATCAAGTGGCAAGCATCACCTGGACGGTCGAGCCCGGTGCGCACGCCACGTCCTAAGGCGATCGCACTGGCCGCCATCGTCGGCATCTTGGCGTCGGCGCCTGCCATGGCCTTTGCTCAACAAGAGCAAGCGCAGGCGGCCACAGAAGTGACCGTCGACCTTTCGGGCCTTAATCGCGGCGGCCGTCACGAGCCGCTCGCTCAGACGAGCGACACCCGGCAACTCATTGCGACAGGCGCCGCCACGGTGGGAGCAGGACTGACGTGCCTTGGCCTGCACATCAAACGCAACCAATAGCCAAGCACGACCGGAGTACGCGAATTAGATAGGAGAACCATGGCACCCAAAAACCTTTTGCCCGTCGCCGCGCTCTGCAGCGCACTGGTAAGCGGTACGCCTCTCGCCGCTTGGGCGACGCCCGCCACGGCAAACTCCTTACCGCAAGCTCTGAACCCCGTGGCGAATTCGTCGGGTATCGTCGCCTGCCAACGTTTTTCGCTCGCACGCGCCACGGTCCGAACCTCGGGATGTCTTCACCGCAATACGGTCGACTCGATAGTCGTGGATATCAAGCGACCGGACAAGGAGAACGGCCCCCAGACAGGTTATGCCATCTGCACATGGAAATCGGCTGCAGTCGACGCCGATGGCGACCCATGCGACCTAGAGCTGCGCATCGATATTGACTCGGTCGATGACTCGGCGAACGGGGCGAAGGTCGTCTTCGACAGCGCGGCCCATGAAGAAGAAGGAGGGGGTGTATGTCTGGGCTGCGTTCCCTCGAATGTCGATGGCGCGCAGCCCATCATCTCCTTTACGGCATCGCTGCGACTGACCAAGGCGAACACCGAAGCCATCGCAACGGGAGATGCGCCCTTGCTGTTCTACGCTGGCGACGCGGACGACCAAGAAGCTCAAGGCAATAGACAGAAGGGCTCGCTTAACCTCACGCGCGGATCAGAACCCGCCCCCATCAATATCGATACCCAGGAGCCGGGCGTGCAGCGCATTCTCGCCGATCCGGCGCTGCTCCAAATGACATGGCACGGAGTGGGGTCCGTCGGGATTGCTGCTCCTATATCGAGCGATAATGACAAATCCCCCAAAGACGAGATCGCAGGCGCACCGCCACATGTTGACGATGCAGACGATGCATCGTCAGAAGACAACGCTGCGGTTCCCCTCGAGAAGCCAGGCGACACCGCCACCGAACTAGGCGATCCCCAACCGAAAGACGGCCTGGAATTTGCCGCTCCCCCAGATGTCGACGAAGGCAACTGTTGCATGATGGTCGCGCTCGACCACACGGAAACCGTCGATGCCGCAAGCATTGAGCCAGTCGCTGCCAATGCGCCCCGCCGCAAAAATATCCTCATCGCGTTCCCCAATACCGTCGAGCTCGTCTTTTTGCCTTCGGGTGAAGTCGTCGCGCCTACGGCACTTACAGCAGTGGGAGCAAGGAGCGCATCGAACGACATCCAAGCTATCTCGGCACTTGATGCCACAACGACCGCCAAGTTGCACCTTTATTCCGTTGCAGCAGACGGAACGCGAACAGAAGAATTCGACGGAACCAAGCTTTTGGTTCCTCGTCGCATCGGTATCCAAGAAGACTTCCCCTATCAAATGGAACTTGAAGGGTTCGATCGCGCACGAGATGCCGACATCATTGCCGCAGCCATCGAATCCCCGCAGCACCTCATGACGCTGCGCTTCGACTTTAGCCCCGTCCTATCCTAGACCGCTAACCGCCGCTTGGCTCGGATACTGAGCGCTCCCCTCCCCGTTCTGTTACGATTGCCGCGTTGGCATCAATTACAGGAGGGTTCATGCCGGGTTTAGGAACGATCATCAACGTCGCGCTTTTGATCGCGGGCGGTCTGCTGGGCCTCATGGGTGGGCGCTTCATTACGCCCCGCATCCAAGACACGCTCATGAAGGCGTCGGGGCTGTGCGTTCTGTTTATCGGCCTGGGCGGCACCATGCAAAAGATGCTCGTTATCGATGGAGAGACGTTGGCGACCACCGGCACCACCATGCTTATCGTCTCATTTGCCCTTGGTTCGCTCATCGGCGAGGCCATCAACCTGGAGGCCGCCATCGAGAACCTCGGCGAATGGCTCAAGCGCAAAACCGGCAGCGAGGGTGACAACGAGTTCACCAATGCCTTTGTCTCGACATCGCTCACCGTGTGTATCGGCGCCATGGCCATCGTAGGATCGATTCAGGACGGTCTGCTCGGCGACTGGTCCACGCTTGCCCTGAAGGGCGCGCTGGACTGCATCATCGTCTGCACCATGACGGCCTCGCTTGGCCGCGGCTGCATCTTCTCGGCCCTGCCCGTTGCCGTATTCCAGGGCACGATCACGCTTTTTGCCGGCGCACTCTCCCCCATCATGACCACCGCAGCCCTCGACAGCCTTTCGCTTGTGGGCTCCATGCTCATCTTCTGTGTTGGCGTTAACCTTATTCGACCTCAGACCTTCCGCACGGCCAACATGCTCCCCTCCGTCGTCGTGGCGGTCATCTACGCCCTCCTGTTCTAAATCTATCTACATAGCAGTATCCCGAACACCTGTTTGATGCTGTGCTATGATATGGGGTCACCAAAGCTGCGTTAGGAGAGGAGAAGCGGTGGCCGACCAGGACGTCAAAATGCTCATCGAGCGCATTATGGCCGAGGCCCGGACCCATCAGTCCGCCCGCTTCTCAAACTGTCTCTT
>USHR01000171.1 GCA_900554495.1 uncultured Collinsella sp. | reverse complement strand
CCTACCGGGAGTAGCCCCGACGGTTGACAAAACTATAGGAACACCCAATGACTATGTCACGGATGCGTCAGTGTTTGGTATGCCTGCAATGTGCAGCGCATAAATTCGATGCCGCAGGGCGATGCTGATGCTATAGTTACTGCGGTTAATGAGGGTCAAGAGAAAGGTTACAGGTGAAATCCAAACCTCGACCATACAGTCGATGACCCCATGCAGGTGCTTTTTGCGCATGCACGGGGTGTAAGCGTCGAGCGGCGTGCCGCCCGCGCATGCGTATACATATCCAGAAGCCTCCGGACGCCGCACGCGTGGCCGCGTTCGGAGGAATAATGATGGGGAGCACCATTGAATTATCTGAGTGAGATGCTCAAATTGCCGGTCTTGGACGTCGACGGCGAAAAGCTCGGCGTTGTGAACGATTTTGGTATTGCTACCGGCGAAGTTTTTCCGCACGTGACGTCGCTCGCGTTCCGCGGACCCGGCAAGACGCCGTTTATGATCAGCTGGCGCAAATGGGTCGACCGTATCGACGAGACGGGTGTACACCTTAAGACGTCGGCCACCGAAATCCGTTTTTCGTACCTGCAGCCGACCGAACTCTTACTCGCCCGCGACGTGCTTAACAAGCAAATTGTCGACACGCAGGGCATGAAGGTCGTGCGCGTAAACGACATCAAGTTTTCCATGTCGGGCGAAAATCAGCTGCGCCTGCTGGGCGCCGAAGTGGGCGCCCGCGGTCTGCTACGCGCCATCAGCCCCGCGCTCGAGCATATCGTCGAAGGCTTTATGAAGCACCTGGGCAAGCCGCTCAGTGAGGACATCATCGCTTGGTCCTACATGGACCTGCTCGACCGCTCGACCAAGAACATTCAACTCTCGGTGTCGCACAAGACGCTCGGCGAGCTGCACCCTGCCGACATCGCCGACATTATCGAGCAGCTCGACCCGCGCCTGCGTGCGCAGGTGTTTGCGCAGCTCGATACTGCCCAGGCCGCCGAGGCCATCTCGGAGTTCGATGACGACGAGCTCATGACCGAGATGCTCGAGGGTCTGTCCGACACCGACGCATCGTCGATGCTAGCCATGATGGACCCGGACGATGCAGCCGATCTGATCGACGAGCTCGATTACGAGAAGGCCGAGAAGCTCCTGCGCCTGATGGGCGTCAAGGAGGAGAAGGCGATTCGTAACCTGCTGGGGTATGAGGACAACACCGCCGGCCGCATCATGACCTCGGAGTTTGTCTCCCTGCCCGCCACGGCAACGGTCGGTGATGCCATCGAGGCGATTCGCAAACTCGATGAGGACTTCGAGAGTGTCTATTACGTCTATACCGAGGATCCGAGCGGCATGCTCACCGGCGTGCTCTCGCTGCGCACGTTGATCGTGGCCGACCGCGATGCCACGCTGGGCCAGCTCGCCTATCGCGACCTGGTCTACGTGTCGCCCGACGAGGACCAGGAAGACGTGACGGACGAGATGACCAAGTACGACCTGGTTGCCATCCCTGTCTGCGACGAGAACCGTCATATCCTGGGCATCGTGACCTTCGACGACGCCATGGACGTTATCGCCGAGGAGCATCAGGAGGACCTGCAGATCGCCGGTGTCGGCTCGGGCGATAGCGCGTCGGACGACTCGACGAACGTGCTCAGCTGGTTCGTGCATCGTCAGTACTGGGTCGTCGTGTGGGGCATCGCCTCGTGCATTATGGCGACGGTGCTGGGGACGGCGCTGGGCTCCGCGCATCTGGTGGTGTTCCCCATGTGCGCCATGCCGCTCGTGCTGCTGGCGGCCTCGCGCATGGTGTCGTTCGTCAAGAACTACTTCCTCGAGTACGACGGTCACGACGACGAGCCCAAACCGTACCTGGGATTCTTCTTCCAGAGCACGGGCATGGGCCTGATTCTGTCACTCGTGACCTACCTGTGCGCCCAGCTGGTGCGCACCGCCGCGTTCCCCGATGCGCCCATGTTTGAGGAGCAACTCTTTACCGGGTCCTTTAATATCGCTGCCATCATTTGCCTGGTTGGCAACATGAGCGCCGTGATTTACCTGATGGTGCTGTTCTGGCGTGACGAGCATGACCTCAACACGTCGGGCACCGCCATGAACGTTATTGCCGTCATGATCTCGTGCGTAGCGTACTGCGCCGCTGCGGTGCTGCTCACCATGTCGGTCATTGGTTAGGTGGTCGCGTGCAAAATACCAAGCAAAAGTCGGGCACCAAGCAAAAGTTGACCATCGCGGCCATCTTTGGCGCTATGGGTCCCGGTCTGCTGGCGGCGCTTTCGGGCAATGACGCCGGCGGCATTGCAACGTATTCCAGCGCGGGCGCCAGCTATGGCTACAAGATGCTCTGGATGCTTCCCGTCATGACTGTGCTGCTCATCGTGACGCAGGAGACCGCGGCGCGCTGCGGCTGCGTCACGGGCAAGGGCCTGGCATCGCTCATTCGCGAGCGCTTTGGCGTGCGCAAGAGTGTACTTGCTATGGCGGCGCTGTTGATCGCCAACACAGCCGTGACCATTTCGGAGTTTGCGGGTATTGCGAGCGGCCTTGCCCTCTTTGGCGTGCCGGCGAGCATCTCGGTGCCGTTGGTGGCGCTGCTGGTGTGGATGCTTACCATGTCGGGTAGTTTCCAGCGCATCGAGAAGATTCTGCTGCTGGTGAGCTGCGTGTTCGTGACCTATATTGTCGCCGCGTTCATGGCTGGCCCCAACTGGGGTGAGGTCGCGGTCGACCTGGTCGTGCCTAACATTCAAAATGACCCCAGCTACGTGTCGCTCGTGGTCGCAACGATCGGTACCACCATCGCGCCGTGGATGATTTTCTTGGCGCAGAACAACGTGGTCGATAAGAACGCGGGCGAGGACGATATCGTGCTGCAGCGCATCGATACTGTGAGCGGCTCGCTTGCCGCCGATATCATTGCCGGCTTTATTATCATCACGACCGGTACGGTGTTGTTCCCGGCGGGTATTCAGATTAGCGATGCCGCCGATGCTGCCCGCGCGCTGGAGCCTATTGCGGGTCAGTGGTCCACGGTACTGTTTGCCTCGGGCCTGGTCGCGGCGAGCTTCTTGGCCGCCTGCGTGCTGCCGGGCGTTACGTCGAGCGCTATCTGCGAGGCATTTGGCTGGGAGCGCGGTGCCGACCGCAGCTGGGACGAGGCCCCGGTTTACCGCGGCATCATTACGGCCATCATCGGTATCTCTGCCGTGCTGGTGCTTATGCCCGGCGTCGATCTGTTCCAGATTATGATGACCTCGCAGGTCATCAATGGCGTGCTACTGCCCGTGGTTCTGGTGTTTCAGGTGGTTATCGCCGCCGACCGTCACATCATGGGTGCCAACCGCAATGGCCGCGTGTGGAACGTGCTCACTTGGGCGACTATCGCCGTGATTACGGTGCTGACAGTCGTCATGTTTGTGCTGCAAGCGATGGGCTACAGCGCTTAACGCCCACTTTTGCTTCCGAACAGGCCGCAGCGATGGGCTGCGGCCTGTTTTTTGTCTGCTATAGGGTGTTAGTTATATAGCAATGGACAAAAAATGCCAAATATGAGTACTGTTGCTAAGTGAATAGCATTTACATCCTAAAAGATAATGAACATAGCCTTTAGTATGTTCATTAAAATTGGCTCCAATACGCCTTAACCAGTCAGGTTGGCTGCTTTAGGGGGTTGTAGGGGTCGCTCGGACGTCATTTTGGGTGGTTTTGCCTGCTACTAAAATGATAACAGTACTCATATTTGCCCTTTTTTGCCCACAGACCTTTGAGGGTGCGGCGAAAAGGGCTTGTTTTGATTGTTTGGGGCAGGCACGAGGCGCGGAAACGATGTCTGGAGCGACGGAGCGGCCTGGAATTCATCCGTAGAGGTCTTCATTGGCTGCGCCAGGAGTGTCCCTAACTGCCGGAGGGGGTGTCTGCCGTGGCAGACACCCCCTCCGGATGTGGGAAGTTTACGCTGCAGGTTACTTGTCGGTGCCCAGCTTGTGCGGCTTGAGAGCGAGCGCATTGACGAGTGCGTCGGTGGCAGACTTGACGGCTGCCGGCTGCGGAT
>USHR01000170.1 GCA_900554495.1 uncultured Collinsella sp. | reverse complement strand
TCTCCGTCGTCGGCAGCGTCAGATGTGTATAAGAGACAGTAACCACGTCGTTAATATGAAGTTTAGGGTTTAAACCACCCGCAATACCCGAAAACACAACAGCCTGCGGGGCATATTTGCTAATGAGGTGCTGCGTTGCAGCGGCAGCATTCACGGTACCCATGCCAGCAGTCGTGGCAACGACCGTCAGGCCGTCAAGCTCGCCGCTTACGACTGTCAGACCGGCCTCCTGTGCTACCTGCGCACCGTCAAGCTCCTCTTTAATCTGCGCGACCTCTTTTTCAAGTGCCCCGATAATCGCGATGGTGGCCATACCGTCCCCCAAACCCATAAACAACTAGTATCCACGTATGGTACCAGCAATTAAGAGCTATTCGAAGCCGTCACATCACACTCGATGCCATTTAGGAGCATATGAACACGACAAGCTTTGTGATTCCAAAACTAGAACGTTTCGGTCACCAAGGGCTAGGACAATACGGCACGCATGTCATATAGCGCAGAGGCTATCTGCGAAACCAAGGCACCCGACTGATCACTCCAGGGCATAGACGTCATGATGCTCATGACGTAGGCGTGATCGTCCGCATCGATAAGCCCCGCATCACAGGTCGAATAGTAACCGCCCTCGCAAATCCAGCCGCCTTTGTTGCGCACCAAAACCTGATCGTCCGCGATGCCGTCACGAATAAACGATCTCGTCGTAGCGGCAAGGAGTCCCGACAGCCACTGCGAGGTTTCGGTGCCCCCGTTAAGATACTCGCTCATCTCGTGCCACAGCTTTGCCGAGGAACATGGGCAATAGGTGGGAAAATCGCTCATGACATCGAGCGGGGCGTCATCGATATCGAGGCTTGCCACCCAATCCTCATAACCATCTTGGTCGAACGCGCTGCGCAATGCGATATACGAATCATTATCCGAATTAACAACCGCCGCCTCAATCAGGTCTCGCACCGTCTGCCAACCCATGCTAGAGCCGCCATAGGTGCCCAAGGGATCATCAAGCGACACCTGCCCCGTCTCGACCAATGATTCGCAAATATAGAGCGCGTACGGTGCCTTATAGCTACTGGCGCCGTATATCTCAAGATTGCTGTGGTATGCAACGCCCTCGCCACTTGTCAGGTCGTAAAACACAAAGCCGACCTCTCCCAATTCCTCGGCTTTTGCGACGGCATCTTCGAGCGCCGCAAGCTGAACGTTTGAGCATGCGGGCGCCTTGCCGCCCACAAGCGAGAAGGCCTGAATCGCGTCACCCGCGGGAATGTCGTTAAAGTCTGCTATCGATAAGCCGGCCTGCAGACCAACCGTCGATAGAGCCTGCTTTGCCTCACACTTTGACTTTGAGGCTTTTTCATTTTGCGCTTGTACTGTCGCGTCGCCGGATAAGGTCACCCGCTGCGATGCATAGGTCTTGGCGGTCATTGCGAGGATAATGACCGCCAGAACAGCAACTCCGGCAATAGCAAGCCTTGCCACGCGGGAACGGATAACGCTAAGGCCACAACATGACGCGTCCGGCACTTCCTGTTTATCGCCATGCCGGGGCGTATATCCGCTCCGCGATGCGTTGTTTCGCACGTGGCCTCCTGACTGCCGCCATTTATATACAGGAAGCATAATAGCGAGCAGGTATTTCTTTCCCAAAATATTCAGCGAGGTTTAAGGTGATTCTAAAGAAACCACAGGTGTTTCTATGCACATCAAACAAATCTGTTGCGTATTTCACCGCAGCTTTAACCAGTTTTTTTGGGACGGGAGCCCTTTTAGCTGCCCTTAGCCGATAGCCGACCCGAGCTCGGCGCGGCGTTTTTTCATGCCGGCCATGACGGCGTTGCGCAGCTCGGGCATGCGCGCGGTGTCCATCTGGGGCACGCCATCGAGCTTATAGGGAATCCCAAGCTGCTCGTATTTGACGATACCCATGGTGTGATACGGCAGCATCTCCAGGCCGACCACGTTATGCCACGGGGCGATCAGGCGACCGAGTGCCTCGCACTCCTCCACCGTGTCGGTAATGCCCGGCACCACCACGTGGCGGATAACGACCTTAATCTTGCGACGGGCAAGCTCATCGCCAAACGCCAGGATGCGCGCAGGATCGCATCCGGTCAACTTTTTGTGCTCAACCGGATCGGCATGCTTAATGTCGAGCAGCACCATATCAGTCTCGTCCAGCACAGCATCGAACTTCTCCGGATGCTTGGGATCAAACGCATAGCCACAGCTGTCTAGGCAGGTATGTACGCGTCCGTCGGGGTTGTTGTGCATCACGCGGAACAGGTCGGCCAAAAACTCGGGCTGCAGGAGCGGCTCGCCACCCGAAACCGTAATGCCGCCGCTGCGGTAAAACTCATGGTTGCTCTGGAACTCGTCCATCAGATGCTCGACGGTCACCATCGTGCCGCCGTTAACAGACCAGGTATCGGGGTTGTGGCAATACGCGCAGCGCATGGGGCAACCTTGGACAAATACCACAAAGCGAATGCCGGGACCATCGACCGTTCCCATCGTCTCGATCGAATGCACACGACCCAGGGCATACGCAGAGTCCTCGGGATGAGCGTCCACACCCTCAAGCGTCATCTCAGCCATTCCCGTTACCTTGCCTCTCTTTGGTTTTTGCCAATTTAAATGCCAGAGCCATTCTAGCCCATACGCATGATGGTGAAACGGTTTAGTGGTCGATTGGGTTGTCCTATTTGGCCCCACGCAGGAGCGGCGGGAAGGTTGTCGCAACCCGCCCGCCGCCGAGGCAATAGAAATCGATAGACGCTAGGCCTTACGCTTTAAGCGTGAGCACCGCGCCGAAGGCGGTCGGGCCGCAATGGCTCGAGATGACACCGCCGACCTGAGTCCAGGTAACGTCCTTAAAGCCCAGGTCGTGCGCATAGACTTCCATGTCGTCGCGAAGCTCCTGGGAAAGGCCTACCGAATACGCCAGGCCAATGTGCGAGTAGTCAATCTCGCCCTTGGCAACCATGTGGTCAATAAAGGCACGGGCGCATTTGAGCATAGAGCCGCGGAACTTCTTGGTTGCCACGAACTTGCCGCCCGTTACCTCAATGCAGGGCTTAATCTTGAGCAGATGGGCGCCCAGGAACGCGACGTTGGACAAGCGACCGCCCGCCTTAAGGAAGGCAAGGTCCGTAGGAACAAAACCCAGCAACACACGGTCCATGACGGAGTTCGCGAAGGCGAAGATCTCGTCGACGGTGGCATCGGGGTGAGCCTCGATGTATTTGGCGGTCTCGACGACAACAAGCGACTGGCCTACCGAGACAAAGCGCGTGTCCATGGAGAACACGTAGTCGCGCCCCTGGGCCGCAATCTTTGAGGACTGATGCGAACAGGTCGTGGCCTCGGAATATGCAAGATGCAAAATAGTCGCGTCGGGCTGCTCAGCGTGAATGCGGTCGTACACGTGAGCAAAATCCGCAGGCGCGCAGCCACTGGTCTTGGGCATCACGCCAAACTCATTGCAGCGCGAATAAATCTCGAGCGGATCGATCGAGCCGTCCTCGACGGTCTCGTCACCAATCGTGACATGCATGGGCACGCGCACGATGCCGTAGCGCTCGCAGAGCTCCGGCGTCACATCCGACCCAGACTCGACCACGATTACGTACTTGCCCATTAATATCACGACCCATCTCGACATTGGCTTTTCAATACATGGCACGCACCGCCGCACTGTTGCACAACGGCGTCCAAGCGCCAAAGAGACGCCGCCCCTTGCACACAACAAAGGACAGCGTCTCCCTGGAAAACTCCGTGCTTATCTGAGATTCTACACGGTTTATTAAGGAGTGTTACTTATTCCGCAAACGGTAGCTATACGCGATAAACGGTAGCAAGCAAGTATCCAGAACGCTCAACCCATTAGGAAAGTTCCGCCTAAAGGGTGACTACACAGGACCCCCGCCGGGCCGCTTTGGGTTACTTTCCAAAATATTCCGCAGGACGCAAAGGGCTCCGCCGCGCGAAGCGCGCAGCGGAGCCCTTTGCATGTCCGAGGACGTTTTGGAAAGTAACCCAAGACGGCCCGGCGATCCTGCGGGAGTTAAACCCCTTTAGAACTTGTCGTGGAAGGTACGCGCAATGACCTCGTCCTGCTGCTCCTT
>USHR01000169.1 GCA_900554495.1 uncultured Collinsella sp. | reverse complement strand
TACATGAAGGACTTCGAAGCGCAGCATAGTTTGAGTCCGCGATCTAACTAGCCCGCAACACGCGGGCCGACCAGCCACCTCAGACCACCCTGTTTAGATCAAAACCTGCTAAGGAGTTTTTCCATGCGTAAGATTAAGACCATCGACGACATCACTAAAGACGGCAAAGTCGAGTTTGGCGAAGGCTACGAGTTTGTGGGCACCGCTGAGGAGGCCGACGCCATCCTGATGCGCTCGACCGACCTGCACGGCTACGAGCTGCCCGAGGGCATCCGCGCCATCGCCCGCTGCGGCGCCGGCGTCAACAACATCCCCGTCGAGGAGTACGCCAAGAAGGGCGTCGTCGTCTTTAACTCCCCCGGCGCCAACAGTAACGCCGTCAAGGAGCTCGTCCTGGGCATGCTGGTGCTCTCGAGCCGCGGCGTAGTGCAGTCGATGAACTGGGTGCGCGACAACGCCGACGACCCCGAGATCCAGGTCGACGCCGAGAAGGCCAAGAAGGCCTTTGTGGGCCGCGAGCTCAAGGGCAAGCGCATCGGCGTCATCGGCCTGGGCAACGTGGGCTCCAAGGTCGCCAACGCCTGCGTCGATCTGGGCATGGACGTCTACGGCTACGATCCGTTCATTTCCGTCGAACACGCATGGGTGCTGAGCCGCGAGGTGCAGCGCGTGGGCACGCTCGAGGATCTGTGCCGCGGCTGCGACTACCTCACCGCGCACGTGCCCAGCAAGGCCGACACCATCGGCATGATCAGCACCGAGCAGATTAACCTGCTGGCACCCGACGCCGTGCTCATCAACTACGCACGCGAGACCATCATTGACGAGGACGCCGTCGACGCCGCCCTGCGCGCGGGCAAGCTGAGCTGGTTTAGCTGCGACTTTGCCACGCCCAAGACCGTCAAGATGCCCAATACGTTTATCACCACGCACTCGGGCGCCGGCACTGGCGAGGCCGAGGCCAACTGCGCCGACATGGCCATCAGCGAGCTCAAGGATTACCTGGAGAACGGCAACATCGCGCACAGCGTCAACTACCCCGCCTGCAGCATGGGCAAGGCGCGCGCCGCGAGCCGCATCGCCTGCCTGCACGCCAACGTGCCCAACATGATCGGCCAGATTACGGCCATTCTCGCCAAGGACAACGCCAACGTGCAGCGTATGACCAACGAGTCCGCTGGCGAGAACGCCTACACCATGTTCGACACGGACGAGCACCTGGACAGCAGCACCATCGAGGCGCTCAAGCAGATTCCGTCAATGTATCGCGTGCGCGTGATCAAATAGCGACGGCGCCAAGCCTGCTAGACAGGCCATGAAGCCCATTCGGCCCCCGTCTTCACGAAACGGGGGCCGATTTCGTTGCTCCGGCTGGTTTTGAAAATGCTATCCAGAACAAGTTTTTTCGGATAATCGACACTCATACCCAAATCACTGAGCACACCTGCTTTGATAAACAGCTTTATCAGGGGCTTTAGTAGGTAAATATCAATCTCTATATACCATATCCAAGTTGACTGTCTATTTTCCGAAACAACTTGTTCTGAGTAGCATTATTAAAGCCCTTCCAAGACGAAACTGAAGCCTTTTTCGCGCCCAAAACTCTAGCTCGCGCGACCGTTCTCCACCCGCACGACTACATTCCCGCCCAATCGATAAAAATCTCCTCACGAAGCCGCCGTTCGAGCTCCTGCTGCCGCGGCGTCTTGTCTTTCAACGGCACATCGAGATAGGACATGATGAGCTCCATCACCACGCGGAAGGCATCGGGGTCGGCCAGCTGACCATAGGTCATCAGAACGACAGGATATCCCATCGCTTGCAAGGCCGTCGTTCGGTCGGAGTCAGAGATCTTGGATTCTATCGATCCGTGTATGGCTTTACCTTGGCATTCAACCAGGCACTCTCGGCTACCGTCCTTATTTGCCAGCAGGATATCGGCATACCGCCTATCAAGACTCGAAATCAGGCGGGCGCTGCGCGTCATACGAATCTCGACGTTATTGGTAAGGCGCAGCCCTTCGCCGCCGCGCAACCTCGAAAGGCCAAACAGCATCGAAGCCTGGACCTCGAGCGGCGATGCCGCCATCCCCGTAATGCATTTCGCTGCTCGTATGAACGATTTAGCGCCGCGGAACCCCCGGATCTTATCGACGTACTCTGCAAGCTCAGAGAGCTCGATCAAGGGTGGTCGTTTCCACAAGTCCGTTGGATTCCCCGAGACATCTTTTACGTTTTCCCAGCCCAACTGTGCGTCACCCCACCGGTCCCCATATGCCTGCACAAGTGCCGACTTTACCTGAGACGCAATCTTGCACACGGCAAAGGTGCCGCACATCTCATACATGCACATGATTAGACGCTCGTTTGAGACCGAGGAAGCCAGGGTCAACAGGGTAAAGAGTGGGGACGCGACATCGAGGCCAAACTCTGTCTGCCGCACGGAGTCAAACGGCCTCTCCCCGTTCCAAACATGCCTGACAATGCGACCGCCCTTACGTCCGCAGCTGCCCTGCGCCAAAACATGCAACGGAGCGCCCAGGAAATGCTTGACGAGCGGATGCTCGCAAAGGCGCTCCCTGCGCGGATCGTCTACAGAATCGGGCAGGTCCGGCATTATCGCCAAGACCTGTGGGGGTATCCGGTGATACCGAAAGGCAGATATGTCGCACAGCATGTCGTCCATAGAGGCTACGTACCCACTGCGCCGTTTGTGAACCCGCTCGGACGGCAAACGCGCTGGCTCGGCCTGCGAACGGTAAATACTGCTACGCGCACGTCACCGATCTCTCAGGAGGCTTACAATCGGTTTGGAAAACAAACTGATTGTGAGGTTGCATATGGTTGATGAGGACTTTGCCTGGCGGCTTGCGCAAGGGCTCGTGCGGATCGACAGTTCCGACCCAGGTGCGTATGAGGGCGAGATTGAACGCTATATCAAAGCGCTGGTTGAGGAACGGATGGCGCAGCTGAGCCATCCGGTACTCGATGCCGTGCAGATTGAGGAGCTCGAAGTGCTCCCCGGACGCCGCAACCTCATGGTCACCGTGCCCGGTTTGAGCGACGAGCCACGGCTCGTCTACATCTGCCACATGGATACCGTCACCTTGGGAGACGGCTGGGACGCAGGCATTCCGCCGCTCGGAGCAATCGTGCGTGACGATAAACTCTATGGCCGCGGTGCCTGCGATATGAAGGGTGGCCTGGCCTGCGCCATTGCCGCACTGGTCCATACGCTCGAGCGCGTGGCGGCAGTAGGCGAGCTGCCCCGCCGTGGCTTTTCGCTCATCTGCTCGGTCGACGAGGAAGATTTTATGCGCGGCTCAGAAGCCGCAATCGATGCCGGCTGGGTCGGTTCGCGCGAATGGGTGCTGGACACCGAGCCCACCGACGGACAGATCCAGGTGGCACACAAGGGGCGTACGTGGTTCGAGATTGAAATGGCTGGCGTGACGGCGCATGCGAGCCAGCCTTGGAAGGGCGCGGATGCCGTCGCCGCCATGGCCGAGGTCGTGTGTTCGCTTCGTCGCGCGTTTGCGGCGCTGCCCGCGCACGATGAGCTGGGGCCTTCGACCATCACGTTTGGCCAAATCGAGGGCGGATATCGCCCCTACGTCGTACCCGACCGCGCCAAAGTCTGGGTCGACATGCGCCTGACCCCGCCGACCGATACGGCCGCCGCGACGCGCATGGTAGAGCAGGCCATCGCCGTCGCCGAAGCCGCCGTTCCCGGTTGCCATGGCAGCTACACCGCGACGGGCGACCGCCCCGCCATCGAGCGCGACCCGAACTCTCCCCTTCTAGCAGCGCTCAAGCGTGCCGCCGATGACGTGACGGACGCGAATACGACCGTCGGCTTCTTTACCGGCTACACCGACACCGCCGTCATTGCCGGCAAGACAGGTAACCGCAATTGCATGAGCTACGGTCCCGGGTCGCTCGCGCTCGCGCACAAGCCCAACGAATATGTGCCCCACGTCGATATCGTTCGTTGTCAGCAGGTGCTAATCGCGCTCGCCGATAACGTGCTCTGGGACGCGAGCGGCCAAGTTGGGGCATAATAAGCCGCGAACAAACCGACTCGTGCGTTAGGACCGCCCATGAAAGCACTTCCGTTTCCCTGCATCCGCCCGGCTCAGGACCG
>USHR01000168.1 GCA_900554495.1 uncultured Collinsella sp. | reverse complement strand
CCTCTATTGGGGCTACGCATCGTACAAGCCGACCGCGACACACCCGAAGCCTGTGCCGCACAAATCATGGAGCTCGCACGCGAGCAGATTTCACAGGTCGACGTGCTGATCTTGGATGAGCTGGGGGAAGCCATGCGACGGGGCTTTGTGACGCGCGAAGATGTCGAAGCGTTGATCGCGATGAAACCAACCACCACGGAGCTCGTGCTCACCGGCCGCGGGCTGCTGCCACTGGCCGATCTTGCCGACCTGGTCACCGAAATGCGCCCCATCAAACACTACTTCGACGAAGGCCTCCTAGCCCGCCAAGGCATCGAATACTAGTCATTGGGGACGTCCCCAATGACTAGGCGGTGGCGCGGCCTAGCCAGTTGCCGCTGTGGTGGTAGATGGTGAACATTATGGCGGTGATGAGCCAGGTTACGGGGTAGACCAGCAGCAGGTGCTCAAGCGACGGATCGAACGGCATAATCGCAAACACCCAGATCACCCTGAGCACGACGGTGCCAAAAATCGTGAGCAGCATGGGCTGCAAGCTCACGCCGGCGCCGCGGATGGAACCCGAGGCGTTCTCGATAATCGAGAAAATCGCATAGAACGGCGCAATGAAATGGAGGATGGTCGTGGTGTACGCCGAAATCGAAGCATCGTCGACAAACAGGCGCGACAACGGACCCGAGAACACCAGCAGCACGGCAGACAGGCCACCAATGAGCATAAACGACAGCACGAGCGACGTATGGTAGCCCTTTCGCATGCGCTCGTAGTTGCGCGCGCCAAAGTTCTGTGCCGAGAACGTGGTAATCGACACGCCAAGCGCCTCGGTAACCATCCAGACAATGCCATCCAGGCGGCCCGAAAGACCCCAAGCCGTGGTGACATCGGCACCAAACGAGTTGACCGACACCTGAATCAAAACGTTGGAAATCGAATACGCAGCAGACTGAAAGCCAAGCGGCAGACCACACGAAATCATGCTCTTACAAATACCAGGATCAATGCCGAGTTTGGACAGTGAAAGCCGCCACGCACCCGGTGCGTGCATCATACGAATCACGATCATCGTGGCATTGGAGCAAATGGTCAGCGCCACCGCGATGCCGCAGCCCAGAGCCTCCATATGAAGTACGGCAACGAAGATGACATCCAGCACCGCATTAACAAGGCAGCCGGAAGCGATGATCACAGCGGGCCCGCGCGTGTCGCCCACGGCGCGCAGCAATGCCGTTCCCATATTGAGCAGCAGCGCCGCAACCATGGCGGCAAAATAGCAACGGGCATAGGCCACGCCCTCGGCCAATAGTTCATGCGGTGTATTCATAAGCACCAGCATGGGCTCAACGAACACTATGCCAAGAATCGAGAAAACGATTCCGCCCACCAGCGCGAGCGTCATGGCCGTATGGACCGATCGGCTCAGGCGCTCGTCATCGTGCTGGCCAAAAAACTGGCCCGTAATGACCGCGCAGCCGGCACCGACGCCAACGCAAAAGCCAATGCAGAGCTCGGTGAGCACCATCGTGGCCTGGATGCCACCCAGCGCGAGCTTGCCGCCAAACTGACCGACGATATAGGTACCGATAAGCGTGTATGCCTGCTGAAAGAACGAACTAAAGAAGATGGGAACGCACAGCGACAGCAGCTGCTGCCAAATGACACCCTGCGTTACATCGATAGCCGTAGATTTCTTAGCCACACGCCCTCCCCACTAGCGTACGTCATACAACAAAACGGCAATTTAAGACCAAAGCCGACACCAGCTTAGCACCGACCAGCGTCGGCCGAAACGCCCCGAACCACAGCCCGGTGCGAAATATCTGTTTAGTGATACAAACCCGGCTGGTAGTGGTACTCGTTGCTCACATGCGGGCACAGCTGCCAAAAGGCGACGGCACTTGCCGCGGCCACGTTAAGCGAATCGACCCCATGCGCCATCGGAATACGCACGGCGCGGTCACAGCCTGCAATGGTCTTGGCGCCCAAGCCAGCACCCTCGGTGCCCATAAAGATTGCCAGGCGGTCAATCTCCTGCAGCGCGGGATCGTCCAATGACACCGAATCATCCGTCAACGCCATGGCGGCACACGAAAAGCCGGCATCGTGCAGCGCCGCCAGCCCATCATGCGGCCATACGCGCGCCTCGCTGCCAATGCGTGTCCAGGGCACCTGGAACACCGTGCCCATGCTCACGCGGGCCGAGCGACGGTACAGCGGGTCGCAGCACGTCGGACTGACCAAAATACCGTCGACATTGAGCGCGGCGGCCGAGCGGAAAATCGCACCCACGTTCGTGTGGTCGACAATACCCTCGAGCACGCACACGCGCACCGGGCGCTCCCCCGCCGCCTCAACGACGCCACCCAAGAACTCATCAACCGGAATCTGCCGCGGGCGACGAAACGCCGCGAGCGCACCGCGCGTCACGTTAAAGCCCGTCAGCTGCTCCATGAGTTCCATGGAAGCCACGAACACAGGAACCGGACCTGCGCCCCCGCGCACAACCAGGCGCTCAAACAGCGGCATCATCTGGTCGAGCCAGCGTTCGCCCAAAAGAAAGCTCACCGGCTCATATCCGGCGCGAACCGCGCGCTCGATAACCTTGGCACTCTCGGCGATAAAGATGCCCTTTTGCGGCTCCAGCACGCAGCGCAGCTCGCGCTCGGTCAGTCGCACGTAGGCATCGAGCCGCTCGTCCTCGAGCGAATCAATTCGCAGAACCTCAACGGCATCAGTCATAGCAGCCTGCCCGCACCCTTCTTTACAGCACATCTATACCAAACGAGGCGACGCTAAGCGCCGCCCCATGCATTCAAATAACCCGATGATACCGTTCACGCCAGGCGATTTACGCCTCAACGCGACGATACGTCACGAACTCATAATCGACACCCTCGTCGCCCTCGCCCGAGGCAATCGTGGCAACACCGCCACGCCACGCAATCTCCCACGCGGGATCGGCGTCCAAATCGGGAAAGTACGTGTCCACGGCATGAGTGCAATGGTTGTGCGTGACCTCGGCCTCGGCGCAATACGGCAAAAACTGCCGATACACCTCGCCGCCACCGATCACCCAGGCAACGGGCTCATCGGCAACCGCGGCGAGCGCCTCGTCGATGCTATGCACCACGTCGACGCCCTCGGCAGCAAAGCCCTCGTCGCGGGTGAGCACGATATTGCGGCGGTTCTTGAGAGGACGCCCGCCGGGGAAACTCAGCAGCGTCTTGCGCCCCATGATGACCGGGCAACCTTTGGTGCACGCCACAAAATGGCGCATGTCGGCGCGATTGGACACGACCATATCGCCCTCGCAGCCAATGCCCCAGTCTTCACACACGGCGACGATGGCAGAAAGCTTACACGTCATGCCCGCCACCTACACCGCGATGGGAATGTTCTTGACCTGCGGGCCGTGCTCGTAGCCCTCCACGATCAGGTCGTCGGTCGTAAACGCGTAAAAATCATGCACATCGGGGTTAAGCGTTACCTTGGGCGCCGCAAACTGCGGACGCTCGATAAGTTCGCGGACGATATCGACGTGACGGTCGTAAATGTGAGCATCGGCGATCACGTGCAGCAGCTCGCCGGGAATCATATTGACCGACTGCGCGACCATCATGAGCAGAATGGCGTACTGGCACACGTTCCAGTTATTCGCGGCCAAAATGTCCTGACTGCGCTGGTTGAGAATCATGTTGAGCGTGGGCTTGTCGTCCTGCGGGCGCTGCGTGACGTTATAGGTCACGCTGTAGGCGCACGGATACAGGTGCATCTCGGACAGGTCGCTAAACACATAGGTGTTCGTCATGATGCGGCGGCTGTACGGCGTATGCTTAAGGTCGTATAACACGCGATCCATCTGGTCGAAGTCACCCTCGGAATAATGGCTTTTCTGCCCAATCTGGTACCCGTAGGCCTTGCCGATGGAGCCGGTCTCGTCGGCCCACTCATCCCAAATATGACTGTTGAGGTCATGGACATTATTGGACTTCTTTTGATAGATCCACAGGATCTCGTCCATGGCGGACTTGAGCGCCGTACGACGCAGCGTAAGCGCAGGGAACTCCTCGCGCAGGTCGTAGCGCGCCGTGACGCCAAAGTTTTTAATGGTATAGGCAGGGGTGCCGTCCTCCCACACCGGGCGGACCT
>USHR01000167.1 GCA_900554495.1 uncultured Collinsella sp. | reverse complement strand
GCGCCCTTGAAGTTGAACGTCAGATTGTCCAAATGCGGCCCGCGCAGCGTCGAGCCGTTACGCGGTTCGTAGAACCGCGTAACAAGTTAGTACATCTTTGCGCCGGCGGGGATGGAGGCGTCGAGCTGGATCAGGTTGAGACGCTCCTCGCCCTCCTCCTCGTGGACAGCGCTGATCAGCATGCCGCAGCTGGGAATACCCATCATCTTGCGCGGAGGCAGGTTGGTGATGGCGAGCAAGGTCTTGCCGACCAGGTCCTCGGGCTCGTAATAAGCGTGAATACCGGAGAGGATAGTGCGGTCGGTACCGGTACCGTCGTCGAGCGTAAAGTTCAGCAGCTTCTTGGACTTCTTGACGGCCTCGCATGCCTTGACCTTCACAGCGCGGAAATCGCTCTTGGAGAAGGTATCAAAGTCGACGAACTCCTCAAACAGCGGCTCAACGGCGATCTTGGAGTAATCGAGCGTGGGCTTAAGCGACTTAACGAATGGGCTCGCGGCGTTGCCGGCCTCTGCAGCCTTGGCGGCAGCGGCACCGGACTGGAAACCCTTCTCGGGCTTCATGTGCGGGAACAGCAGGACGTCGCGGATAGAAGCCTGGTTAGTAAGCAGCATGACCACGCGGTCGATACCAATGCCAATGCCGCCCGCGGGAGGCATACCGTACTCGAGGGCGCGCACGTAGTCCTCGTCATACTCCATAGCCTCATCGTCGCCGCCGGCCTTCTCGGCCATCTGGGCAGCAAAGCGCTCAGCCTGGTCGACCGGGTCGTTGAGCTCGGAGAATGCGTTGGCGTACTCGTGGCCGGCGATGACCAGCTCAAAGCGGTGAGTCAAACGCGGGTCGTCCTCAAAACGCTTAGCGAGCGGGCTGACCTCGATGGGGTAATCGCACACGAAGGTCGGGTTGACGATGGTGTCCTCGCCCAGCTCATCGTAAATCTCGGCGATGATCTTGCCGGCAGTCCACTCGGGCTTGATCTCCAGGCCCTTCTCGCGCGCGGCGGCAGCAAGCTCCTCGACCGGCGTGTCGATGGTGACCTGCTTGCCGAGCACGTCGGAGACGATGTCGGTCATGGGACGGCTGGCCCACTCACCAGAAAGGTCGATGGTCTGGCCCTGGTACTCGATGACCTCGGGGTTGCCGATGGCCTTGTTAGCCGCCTTAATGACACCCTGGGCGAGCGCCTTCATGCCCTCGAGGTCTGAGAAGGCACGGTAGGCCTCCATCGTGGTGAACTCGGGGTTGTGGGTAAGGTCCATGCCCTCGTTACGGAAGATGCGGCCGATCTCGAACACGCGCTCAAAACCACCGACGATGCAGCGCTTGAGATGGAGCTCGGTGGCAATACGCAGGTAGCACTCCTGATCGAGCGCGTTGAAGTGGGTAATGAACGGCTTGGCGGTAGCGCCGCCCTGGATGGTCTGCAGGATGGGGGTCTCGACCTCCATGTAACCGTCGGACTCCATAAAGCGACGGAAGGTAGAGAGAATCTGCGAACGCTTACGGAAGGTCTCGCGAACGTCGTCGTTGGCGATCAGGTCGACATAGCGCTGGCGATAGCGGGTCTCCTTGTCGGAAAGACCGTGGAACTTCTCGGGCAGCGGACGAACGGCCTTGGAAAGCAGGGTCGCGCTCTTAGGGGCAACGGAAAGCTGGCCGCGCTGGGTGCGCACGACCACGCCGGTCACGCCCAGGATGTCGCCCAGGTCGAGGGCCTTGAGCGTATTCCAGGCAGCCTCGTCCATGTCGTTGATGCGGCAGAACAGTTGAATCTCGGCAGTCGCATCGCGCACGACGATGAACATGATCTTGCCCTGACCGCGCTTGGCGACCACACGGCCGGCAATCTTCACGACATCCTCGGTGTCCTCACCATCGGCAAGATCGGCGTACTTAGTCTCGATATCGGCGACGTAGTCCTCAAGCTCAGAGTGCTCAGGATAGGGGTTCTGGCCCGCCTCGAACAGGGCGGCGCGCTTGGCCAGGCGGGTGGCGCGCTCGTCGTTGAGCGTCGATGCCTGATCGGCGGCGTTCTGGTTCTCTGCCATAAGTTAGCTCCTCAAACTAAAACGCTCCCCAGGATTCGGTCCCAGGGAGCGAAAACATACCTTTACGCGGGACCGTGGTCTAGCGTGCGATCTTGGCGATGGTGTAGACGCGAGTCTTGCCGGAAGGCGTAACGACCTCGACGGAGTCGCCCTCGCCGTGACCAATGATGGCGTGACCGACCGGAGACTCGTTGGAAATCTTGTGCTCGAGCGAGTTGGTCTCGGTGGTACCGACGAGCGTGACTTCCATGACCTCGCCGTTGGGATCAATCAGCGAAACGGTGGAACCGATGGAGACGGTCAGGTCGCCCGTGGTGGCAGCAACCTGAGCGTTGGCGAGGATGGCCTGGATCTCGGCAATACGAGCGGCGTTCTGGGCCTGCTTGTCCTTGGCGGCGTCGTACTCGGAGTTCTCCGAAAGGTCGCCGAACGCGCGGGCTTCCTTGATGTCCTCGACGATCTCCTTGGCGTAATCGCCCTCACGCCAAGCGAGCTCCTCGACGAGCTTCTGGCGGCCCTCAGCGGTCAGTACGATCTGGCTTGCGTCCATACGGATATCTCCCCAACTATGATGTAACGATCAACTGTCAACAAAAACGAAAAAGACCGGCTAGCCTGCGGGCAAGCCGGTCAGGTGCTCACCCCAAAGGGATGGGACTACTCTGCGTCCGCGTCGCTGTCCTCTGCCTGCTTCTTCTTGGCAGCAGCGAGCTTGGCCTCGAGCTCAGCGATCTCCTTGTCCTCCTCAGACTGCTCGACCACGACCTCCTCGGCCTGCTTGGTCTCGGCCTTATCGTCGCCCTCCATACCCTCACGGATATTCTTGACGGTAGAGCCGAGGGACTTGCCGAGCTTCGGCAGGTTCTTGGGCCCGAAGATAATCAGGACAACGACGAGAATAATGATGAGCTCAGGAGCCCTCAGTCCAAACATGTAGACCTCCACAATACAGCGAGACAAGCTCGAATGAGTATACCGCGGGTATCGCGGTATCACAACACTAGCTAAAAAAAGGGACCGCAAGAAGCGGTCCCTCCTCATGCTCTGGTCGGGTTGACTGGATTTGAACCAGCGACCCCTGCGTCCCGAACGCAGTGCTCTACCAAACTGAGCCACAACCCGTTAGCTCAACTATAGTAACAAAGATTTTCGTCGCGTGCTAGAGAAATTTTTATTTCTTTGAAGCGTCGATTTGAACCGTGTTGGGAATAAGCTCAGTCGCGCAGGCCCACCAGCCATTTTGCTGGGCAGCATCGGCAAGCCTTTCGGCCGTGGCGGCGGTGCCACAAATGGCAAACGAACAGGCGCCCGATCCGCACACATCTACAGCAACGGTGCCGTCCTGTTTACGCAGCCAATCGAGAACCGTTTGAATCTGCGGCTCCATCTGTGCGGAAATGACACCTAGGTTGTTATGGATGAGCACATATGCCGTCTCGGCATCACCAGCACGCAATGCAGAAGCTATCGCGCCGGGCTTGTCCGCAGGCACCGGAGCCTCGTCAAAACGTCGATAGGCTTCAATTGTCGAAACGCTTGCCTCGCGCGGCTTAACCAGTACGACGGGCGTCGCGAGCAGCGCGGGGTACTCAGTTGCCAGCACGTCTCCCCCACCTACGTAAAACGCAGGGCTCGCATGCAAAAAGAACGGGACGTCGGCACCAATGCCCCGCGCAATATCGTCGAGCGCTGGGTCGGTGCGATCAATGCCCCAGAGCTCCGCCAAGGCGACAATGACCGCGGCCGCATCCGTCGAGGGGCCGCCCAAGCCGGCGCACAATGGAATGCGCTTCTCAATCGTCACGCAGATGTTTGCCTCGCGACCATAATGCTCGGCCATAGCAACCGCAGCCCGATACGCCGTATTCTTTTGCATGAGAAAATCTGATGCCGGAACCGTCTGGACGGTCAGCGCCTGCGCCGGCGTGACCGTCACGGTATCGGAAAGACCGACGGCCGCCATCAGGGAATCGACCCTGTGGTAGCCGCGGTCATCGCGCTCGGTATGAACCCCCAGGTAGAGGTTAATCTTTGCCGGCGCGGAAAGAGTCAGGGACCGATCGGTCACCGTTAATGCTCCTCGAGCTGATTGCCGAGCGGGGTAAAGATGTGCTCGCCGCTCTCGGGGT
>USHR01000166.1 GCA_900554495.1 uncultured Collinsella sp. | reverse complement strand
CCGCGCGAGTCGGGTGCCAAGCAGGCAAACCGCTACCTCGACGAAATGGAGGGGAAGTGGAATCAGTACAAGAGCATGAGTGCCGGTTCGGGCACCGATCCAAGGAACACCAAGCTCCTTCGCCACCACTGTACGCCGCTGTTCACGATGGATATCGCCACACAGCTGTACGGCTCGCTCGCCTACGATTGGGTGGGCAAAACCTGGGGTAGCAACAACGACCCCGCATACGGCAATATTAAGGCCCTCTTCCAGGTAAGAACCGACCTCAATTGGACCGAGCAGTTTACCCTAGGACCGGTGCCGTTTTTCCTAAACGTCAACCCCTGGGTGCTGGCGAAGCTGGCGCTCGCCGTGGGTGCCCACACGCACGGCAGCGGCGCGGCGTTTTTTAAAAACATTTCGCTCGACTATTCAAACACCTCGGGCTCATTCACCATCCAGATCGGGCTTGCCGTCACCTTTGGCGCCGGCGTTGCAGGAGTCGCTTCGTCTGCCGTGCGCGGCGCCGCATCCCTCACGCTGTTCATTGGGTACGAGAAGGCAGATGGACACCAGCTTCCGCGACTGCGCGTTGGTGCAGACGTCGATGTCGATGTGATACTCCAGTTCGTCATGTTCAAGTGGACCACCAAAGCTTGGTCGGGATCGTGGCCCACACTCCTCGATTCGTGGAATATGTCGGTGAACAACGGCGACCAGTATGTACTCCAGCGCTCTGAGCTCGCATTGGGTGGAGATACGCCTTACACGTTGGATGCCCGCTTCGGCACGCCCAGCAACATCGAGGCGGGCGGCGTGCCGCAATTTATCGCATCGGCCACCATCGTCACCAACGCCGAGCTGCTCGCACGCGCCGAGGTTAAGGCCGCTGTCGTAAACGTCGCGCCCGTCGTGCGCGATTGGGATCAAGCGGTCACGCGCATTGAGCTCGAGGCAGATGCAGAAAGCGACGACACGGGGCAGATCGAGCATTTCGTCCATACACTGATAGAGAACGGCGAAAACGCCGCGCCAATGTATAAGTACACCCATATCGGGCAGGCGAGGGACGCCGCTGCGGACCCCAACGCCAATTCTGCTGGTGTATCGGAGGACGAGCGTGGCGGCATCAAGCCCTCGAGCGACAACGTGCTGTTTGCTGGCGTGCTCAGCGAAGCCCACATGAAGCTAACGGTGATTGCCGGCGTGGAGTGCTTGTTCCGTATCGCCTCGGTGCGCTACGGCGACAATGGCCGCTCGCGCCTGGTGGTGCACACAAAGGCAAACGGCACGTGGTCTGCCCCCATGCCCGTGGACTTTCCCCTTGGGTTTGGCGAGGGCGACGTGGAGCGCGACGGCATATTCGATTACGACTTCGACGTAGTGGAATATACGGACGGAAGAGAAAACCAGGACGCTTACGTGCTGCTGGTCTCGGGCGAGCGCCCTGACGGCGACAACACCCTTTTCGATACGGCAAGCACAGCCGGCATACTGTCCGTTGTGCGCCTGCGCATAAGCAACGACGGAGTTCGCGTGATGTCGCACACGTCGTGGCGCAGCATCTCGCGCGGCCGCCTTCAGGAGGATGGCTACCATTGCCTGCAGTGCCCGCGTATCACGGTGGGCAAGACGCTGGTCGACGGGCGCCTGTCGGGTGCCTACCTCCACCGCCGCGGAACCACCGCAGAAAAGGCGCTCGGCAGCGAGGCAGAGGTTGCGCTGGAGTGCTTCACCCTGTGGTCGGACGTTTCGGGCGACAGCCTAACCTTCCGCCAAGTTCTCCGCTTTCCGCAGGCACCGTCGAGTATCGAGCTGAGCGAGCCCGAGAATATCAACGGCAAAATGGTGGTGCCCGTTGCATACGAAACTGCAAACGGTTGTGGCTGCGCATCGTATGCCGTGATCGGCCAGTCCATCGCGGGTTGGGGCGTTATGCCGCCAGATGCCACAGTGCCCCACGCGGTGCCGTGGCCACAACATTCGGGCTTTTTGGCAACCGTCAACGAGCAACTGCAGCATATTACTTGGACGCGAGGCGCATCGGCATTTGCAACGCAGCCCGTGGGCGCCGCAGGCTGTGGCCCGGCATCGTTTAGCGTAAGCAACAACGGCAGGTGCGTGCTCTATGTAGAGAACACCGATGGCAAGGTGGGACAAACCTACGACGAAGAAGGCAACCCGGTAGCAGTGATGGGCAAGCACTTCCGCATCTTCGCCAGTACCTTGGCAGGAGATTTGTTTACGGAGCCGTTCGTGATGTGCGAGCTAGACCATCCCGTCGATCAGATAACGACATTTTTGACGTCGGGAGGCATGCTCTCCGCGCTCGCCACGCACATTGTGAGCGCGGAGAAGAGCGAGGCAGAGCTGCACGGCATCGAAGTGCCCTTGGTGGCGTGTGCCACTCCGACGGGTGCGGTCGCCACCTCGGGCGCGGTGGTGCCCGGAGCAGCAGGTGAATCCTTTATGGTCACGGTGCGAAACGACGGCAACACCTTGCTGACCGCCGGCACGATCGATCTGTACCGAGAGGGCTCCAGCCAGCCGTTCTCCAGCGCATCCATCGGATTCGGAGTGAATGCACGTATGGCTTCGATCTACGATCCAGAGCTTGCCGAGGACGCTTCGGCTAACGACATGGCACACGTGAAGTACGCGCTCGAGACGCTGGGCGCACGTTTTGCAACGCACCCGCTGGTAGCCGACAACGGCAACGCCGTGCTGGCACCGGGTTGCACGGCACAGTTTCGCATGAACTTCGCCATCCCCGAGAGTTGGAGCGACGAAGTGGGCAAACGCGTAACGCTGTATGCGAAGGCGCGTAATCTGGTGGCGCTCGATCCCGTAACGCTCGAGGAAATTCGACCGGGCGCAAACTCGGCGCTGGGTGCCATACTGCACGAGCTTCATGTGCCCGACGCGGCATGCGAACGCTCAGAAGTTCAGGTCGGCGTATGCGACAGCGCGGATACGACAGGACTTCACGACGCCCCGATGACAGCTGACGGCGATGGTGGCTCGAGCGGCGGCGGTACTGACGGGGGCGGCGGCTCCGGCGGAAGCAGCTCCGGCAGTGGCAAGGACCACGGCAATAACAAGCGCTCCGGAAAAGCAGGCGCGCTTGCGGGCATGGGCGATGTCAACGCTCCCCTTACGGCAGCCGCTGCAGCACTCGCCGCGGCAGGCGCCGGCCTCATCGCCTACAGCGCCCGCCGCACGACGCTCGAAAAAGACACCGCCGATGAGGTCAATTCGGATAAGCCTCGCTAGCTCCTAGTTGCTTTTACGAGAGACGCCGACTCGGCTCATCGAACATCAAAATGGGCTGGTTCTGGATACCCAGAGCCAGCCCATTACGCATTAGATATCGTCAGAGGAGTCGAGTTCTGCCTCGAGCTTGGCACGGCGTCTTTTCGCCGTGAAAAACGTTGCGCACAGGGCAGCAAACGTGGCCGCGAAAATCGTCGCGCCGCAGAACACGCCCGTGGCCAGGTTCGCCAACCAAAAGACGCTTTCGAGCGGTACGATCTGCGCCTCAGCGATACAGCGCATTGCGGCAATAACAAGCGCGAACGCGGCGCCGCTAAGACCGCTGAGAAGCAGGAAATATCCAACAGGAAGATGCTCGGTTTGCCCAAAACGATTGGTATCGACATAGCCCTTCCGCGTTTGCAGTCCTGCGCAAATCAACATCACGAGAACGAGCCACAAATACATGGCTGCCTCGAACGGCGTTGCAAAGCCATGCGGCATTTCACTGGCGTCGCTGTGAACCCACGCAACCTGTCGAGCTATAAACTGGTAGAAAAAGATCATCAACATGCCAAACGAAAGCAGCACGAAACCAATCTTGTATATCTTCGCGCTCTCAACCTCCAGGCGCTCATCCTTTGGGCCGGCATATTCACGCCACTTTTGCACGAGTTTTAAATCTTCAAATTTCATAGCGAACTCCTAAAGAGCGTCAGGGTCGACGTCGTTTTCGTCTTCCCAAAACAAGTCGTTCAACGTAACGCGTAGCGCTTTACAGATTGCCACGCACAAATTGAGCGTGGGATTGTAGCCGCCCGCCTCGATTAGGCCGATGGTCTGGCGCGTAACGCCCACGGCCTCAGCCAAGTCAGCTTGCGAAAGGCCAACCGCCGCGCGCGCCGCCTTCATGCGTAGGTTCTTTTTGCCCGGCATGGAGTTCCTTTCGTAGTA
>USHR01000165.1 GCA_900554495.1 uncultured Collinsella sp. | reverse complement strand
ACTGCGGGAACGGCCTATCCGCTCAATGTGTTCGGCTGAGATCGGAAATCAACCATCCCGTCGGGCGGACACAGGGTTACTCTCCAAATCGTCCTCGGACATGTCGGAGCCCCCGCTGCGCGCTTCGCGCGGCGGGGGCTCCTCCGTCCTGCGGAAAGATTTGGAGAGTAACCCTGTGCCCGGCCTGCGATAACTAAGGGGTCGCTGCGTTTATCTTGGGGTGCTGCATATACAAAGCTGGAAGGGTCTGAATTGCGCTTTGTCGATATATGCCCTTTTCCCTGATGGGACCGTGCTTGAGGGGCGTCTTCATAAGTTGCGGTGAAATAGGGACTGTTGAGCCTTTAAGCTGGCAAAACAGTCCTTATTTCACCGCAACTGAAACAGGGGCGCACTCCAAGAGAGCGCCCCTGCCGGGTTTCCATAGTACTGGCGAAACAGTTTTATAGTTCTGGCGAAGCAGTCCTTGAGATCCGCCTTGCCTTATGCCAAGAACTCCTTGGTGGTCGCCACGATGTTGGCGGCGTCCAGGCCATACTTGTGCAAGAGTTCGGCACCCGGGCCAGACTCACCGAAGGTGTCGTTGACACCGATCTTCTTGAGCGGCGTCGGGCACTGCTCGCACAGGACGTCGGCAACGGCGCTGCCCAGGCCGCCGATCACGGAGTGCTCCTCGACGGTCACGACGTGGCCGGTCTTGGTGGCGCTCTTGACGATCAGGTCGGCGTCGATGGGCTTGATGGTGTGCATGTTGATGACCTCGGCGTCGATGCCCTCGGCAGCGAGCTGCTCGGCGGCCTCGAGAGCCTCGCCGACCATCAGGCCGCAGGCGATGATGGTCACATCGGCGCCCTCGCGCATGACAATGCCCTTACCCAACTCGAACTTGTAGGTCTCGGGATCGTTGATAACCGGCGAGGCCAGACGGGCAAAGCGCATGTACACCGGACCGTCGCACTCGTAGGCGGCGCGCGTTACGGCGCGGGCCTCGACGTCGTCGGCAGGAACGATCACAGTCATGCCGGGGATGACGCGCATGAGGGCAATATCCTCGCAGCACTGGTGCGTGGCGCCATCCTCGCCCACCGAGATACCGGCATGCGTGGCACCGATCTTAACGTTGAGGTGCGGGTAGCCGATGGAGTTGCGGACCTGCTCAAAGGCGCGGCCGGCGGCGAACATGGCAAAACTGCTCGCAAAGGCAACGCGACCGGTGGTTGCGATACCGGCGGCAACACCCATCAGGTTGCTCTCGGCGATGCCCACATCGAAGAAGCGGTCGGGGCAGGCTGCCTTGAACTTGCCGGTCTGCGTGGCGGCAGCCAGGTCGGCGTCGAGGACCACAAAGTCATCGTGCTCGTTGGCGAGCTCGACGAGGGCCTCGCCGTAGCTTACGCGCGTGGCGATTTTCTTGACGTCTGCCATCCTAGAGCTCCTCTCCGGCGGCCGTGAGCTCTGCCATGGCCTGCTCAAACTGTTCATCGTTGGGGGCCTTACCGTGCCAACCCACCTGGTTCTCCATAAAGGAAACGCCCTTGCCCTTCATGGTCTCGGCGATAATGGCGGTCGGCTGACCCTTGGTGGCGCGGGCCTCGGCAAAGGCGGCGCGGATCTGATCGAAATCGTTGCCGTCGGCGAGCTCCACCACATGGAACTTGAAGGCGCGGAACTTGTCGGCGAGCGGCATGGGGTCGTTGACCTCCTCGACGGGACCGTCGATCTGCAGGCCGTTGTGGTCGACGATCACGCAGAGGTTATCGAGCTGCTGGTTGCCGGCAAACATGGCGGCCTCCCAGACCTGGCCCTCCTCGCTCTCGCCATCGCCCAGCAGGGCGTACGTGCGGTAAGTATCACCCCAGTGCTTGGCGGCAACCGCCATGCCCACGGCGGCGGAGATGCCCTGGCCCAGCGAGCCGGTGGACATATCGACGCCCGGGGTGTCGTTCATGTTGGGATGACCCTGCAGGTGGCTGCCGATATGACGCAGCGTCTCGAGGTCCTCCTTGGGGAAGAACCCGCGCTCGGCGAGCACGGCGTACAGACCCGGAGCACAGTGGCCCTTGGAGAGCACAAAGCGATCGCGGTCGGCCTTGCGGGGATCGGCCGGGTCGACGTTCATTTCCTCAAAGTACAGATAGGTCATGATGTCGGCAGCGCCGAGCGAACCGCCCGGATGGCCGGACTTGGCAGCGTGCACTCCGGTGACGATGCCCTTCCTTACCTCGTTGGCAACCTTTTTGAGCTCTTCGTCGCTCATTGTGCCTTCCTTTCATCCTCTTTAGACAAGATGCGCACGGCACAGAAGGTCGTCCCAACCCAGCCGCGATGCACGTACGTCATTCATTATGCTGGAAACTGGAAGCTTTACCAGAGTATTTATCATTATTTGAACAATTGAGCAGGCAGAACCGCTGATGAAACGGTTTATCAATGTGAACGTCTTTTGGATGGAACGCAGTCGGCCCTACGCGTTAATGTCCTTGAAGCCCTCACCGAAAGTTTCCGTAACGTCGGCCACGGTCACGATGGCGCGCGGGTCGCGCTCGCGCACGATCGTCTTGAGGGTATTGAGCTCTCGACGGCTCACGATGACCATAACCACTGGCTTCTCGGCACCCGAATACATGCCAGTCGCCTTAAACTTGGTACAACCACGACCCAGGCCATACATGATATCGGCAGCGATATCAGGGAACTTGTCCGAGATGATGAGTACCATACGGCGTTTGTTGCCACCATCGACCACGGCATCGATCACGTAGCCGCTAATGACCATCGAAAGGCCTGCATACAGTGCGTTTTCGATTGAAAAGACCGGAGCCGATAGCGCGCATACGGCAACATCGATCGCCATGACGGTCGAGCCCACCGGCAGCGAGGTGTTACGCGAGATGATTTGGCCAATCGTGTCCGAGCCGCCGGTGTTGGCGCCGGCGCGCAACACCATGCCGTAACCGATGCCCGTAATAATGCCGCCCCACATGGCAGGGAGCATCAGGTCCGCATCCGCCAGAGGTGCTACAAACGGGGCGAACAGATCGGTAAAGAAGCCCAGCAGCACAAAGCCCGTCGCGGTCTGCACCACGTAGAACATGCCGCCCTCGCGCATAACGACCAACAACAGCAAGGCGTTCATCACGATCGTCTGAATACCAACGGGAAGCGATAGGCCGCGCGCCGCGCCGACCGCCTGGATAATGGTGGCAAGGCCCGTAACGCCACCGGCGGCAAGACCGTTGGGAATCAAAAACAAGTCGGTCGCGATGGCGGCCAAGGCACACCCCAACATGATCTGGGGCAGGTCGTGAAAGAAGTTCATCGAAAGAATGCGCTTGATGTCCAGACGATATGCCATGCTGCCTCCCTCAAAAAAGCGCACCCAAACGGATGCGCTTTGAACTTCTTCTTGTATTCGATTCTACCGATTCGCCGGACAAAAACCACCCCTGCGCAGGGTTTATTCTGGATACAAACCCGTCCAACCGTTGGGCTTGGCATCGGCTTGAAGCCACCCGATGTTTTAGACCTCCGAGCCTTCTGCATCGGCGTTGCCGGTAGCCCAGCGATGGTAGCCAATAACAAACGGGTCCAGGTCGCCATCGTCAAGGACGGCCTCGACATTGCTGGTCTCCACGCCCGTGCGTAAGTCCTTGACCATCTGGTACGGATAGAGCACGTAGCTGCGAATCTGGTTGCCAAAACCAATCGTGGTCTTGGGTCCGCGGATCTCATCGAGCGCCTCGGCGCGCTTCTCGAGCTCAATCTCGTACAGGCGAGCCTTGAGGATCTGCATGCACGCGGCCTTGTTCTGAATCTGGCTGCGCTCGTTTTGGCAGGTGACCACAATGCCGCTGGGAAAATGCGTCACGCGCACGGCGGAGTCGGTGGTGTTGACGCCCTGACCGCCCGGGCCGCTCGCGTGGTACACGTCCACGCGGATGTCATCGGGACTGATCTCGATGTCGATATCATCGGGTAGCACGGGGATGACCTCGACGCCGGCAAACGTGGTCTGGCGGCGCTTCTTGTCGTCGGTGGGGCTAATGCGAACCAAGCGGTGGACGCCGGCCTCGGCGCGCAGCATGCCAAATGCGTCCTTGCCCTCGACGGTAAAGGTCGCACGGTCAATGCCGATGACCTCGGCCGCGGGACAGTCGTTGATGGTGACCTTCCAGCCGCGACGCTGGCAGTACTTCATGTACATCTTAAAGAGCATGAAGG